>CAJXLD010000049.1 GCA_913055595.1 uncultured Altererythrobacter sp. | reverse complement strand
ATCTTTATGGAGGCGGCATGATCCTTTGGTTGGGAAGAGTCGTTGCGCTGGATCAAACGCTGTTGCAGGAGGTATTTCGCAACCGCAGCATTGACGGGGCGCACCTGCAATATATGTCTGGGGAATAATGACGGGCATCGAAGAACTGCCGCCTCCGCCGAGCTTGAGCGCTTTATGCGCTGAAGGCCCAGTGGCTGTCTTCCTCGATTTTGACGGGACGCTGGTGGATATCGCGCCTACGCCTGATTCGATTGATGTGCCAGCAACTCTGGCCGCGTCACTACGCGACTTGTCCCAGCGGCTGGAAGGTCGCTTCGCCCTGATCAGCGGCAGGGCCATTTCCGACATTGAGTCCCATACCGGTGCGCTTGCAATCGCCCGCGCCGGATCGCATGGCGCGGATCGCCTGCTCGCCGATGGATCGCCGTTGTCCGTTGCACCATCGCCTTTGCCTGAAGACATCCGTAAACAGATTGCACGTTTTGCCGAGACAGAGGGTTTCGCGCTTGAGAAGAAGCCGCACGGTGCCGCGCTGCATTATCGTGCAGATCCGTCGCTGGAAGAACGCGGCTTGGCTTTCGCAGATGGACTTGCACGGGCGCATGGCTTGGCAATCAAGCGCGGCAAATGCGTGATCGAATTTGTTCAGCCGGGGGCGGATAAGGGCAGCGCGGTGCGCGCCTATATGAGCCATGTGGCTTTCATGGGTGCATTTCCGCTGTTCATAGGGGATGATGTGACCGATGAAGATGGTTTCGCCGCAGTCGACGAATTTGGAGGAGCTGGAATATTGGTAGGTGATCGCCAACCCACGCTGGCGCACTGGCGCCTGGAAGGGCCGGAGCAGGTCCATGAATGGCTGGGGCTTTGAGCTCTATGAGCGGAAACCGGATAGAATCGGATCTCGAGCTCTGGCCAATCGGCAACTGCCAGGTTTCGGGCCTGATCGACAAGCAGGCAGGTATCGTCTGGGGGTGTGTGCCGCGTGTCGATGGCGATCCGGCCTTTTGCTCGCTGCTCAATGGTGAGTCACAGGGAGTGGGCGTCTGGCGTTTCGAGCTGGAAGGGCAGGTTTCCTCCAGCCAGCATTATGTGCGCAACACGCCAATCCTTGTGACGCGGCTCGCCGATCGAGACGGCGGTATACTGGACGTCTTCGATTTCTGCCCACGATTCGAGCGATCCGGCCGTATGTATCGCCCCGTCGCCTATTGCCGCATTGTGCGTCCGGTGGCGGGGACCCCCAGGATGAAAGTGACACTGCGGCCTATGCGCGATTATGGCACCGCGGTTGCCGAAACCACCAATGGCACCAACCATATCCGCTATCTGACAACGGGCCAGGCACTGCGCCTCTCCACCGATGCCCCAGTTGGTTATGTGCTCGATCAGCGAACCTATCGTGTGGAAAGTGACCAGCACTTCTTCCTTGGTCCGGATGAGCCGTTCAACGGAAATATCCGTAGCGAAGTCAGGCGGATGGAAGCCATGACGCAGAAGTACTGGCAATATTGGGTGCGCAGCCTGGCAACGCCATTCGAATGGCAGGAAGAAGTCATTCGCTGCGCCATCACGCTTAAACTGTGCCAGCATGAGGAGACCGGCGCCATCGTTGCCGCGTTGACGACCTCAATCCCCGAAGCGCCTGGCAGTGAACGCAATTGGGATTATCGCTACTGCTGGATACGCGATTCCTATTACACGGTGCAGGCGTTGAACCGGCTCGGCGCGCTTGATGTTCTTGAGAAATATCTCGCCTACCTTCGCAACATCGTCGACAATGCGCAGGGTGGGCAGATCCAACCGCTCTATTCGGTGATGGGCGTGGCCGAACTTGACGAGACGACCGCGCCTTATCTTGCGGGCTATCGTGGCATGGGCCCGGTGCGTGTGGGCAATGCCGCCTACAAGCAAGTCCAGCATGACTGTTACGGCCAGATTGTCCTCCCCACCGCACAGGGCTTCATGGACAAGCGGCTCCTGCGCATGGCCGACAGGGACGATTTCGAGGCGCTGGAAGAGGTGGGCGAAAGCGCCTGGAAGATGCACGACCAGCCCGATGCCGGTCTATGGGAGTTTCGCACACGTCAGGAGGTGCATACCTATTCCGCAGTCATGAGCTGGGCTGCTTGCGATCGGCTGGCAACCGTGGCGCGGCTCAAGGGCTGGGACGACAAGGCGCGCTTCTGGCAGGATCGCGCAGACATTGTGCGTGAGACGATCGACAAGGAAGCATGGGTCGAAAACGGGGAGGGCGGCCATTACGGTGCCAGCTTCGAAAGCGACTATCTCGATGCCAGCTTGCTGCAATTGCTCGAACTGCGTTTCCTCTCGGCCAACGATGAAAGGTTCCAGTCGACCTTTGCCATGGTGGAAAAGGAGCTGCGCCGCGGTGAGCACATGCTGCGCTATGCGGCCGAGGACGATTTCGGCGCACCAGAAACCGCTTTCAACATCTGTACGTTCTGGCTGATCGAGGCGCTGGCACTGATGGATCGCAAGGACGAGGCGCGCGACCTGTTCACGACTATGCTGGGCCATTGCACCGGATCCGGGCTATTGTCCGAGGACATGGATTTCGAGACCGGCGAATTGTGGGGCAATTTCCCGCAGACATATTCACTGGTTGGCGTGATCAATTGTGCAGGGCACCTTTCCAGATCCTGGAATACAGTGCGTTAAGGAGAAGTATGAGCCGATTAGTCGTCATTTCGAACAGAGTGGCCGTTCCCAAAGCGCGCGGTGCGGCGGGTGCGCAGGGCGGCCTTGCCGGTGCCCTTAACGCAGCGCTGAAGGAAAATGGCGGAATCTGGTTCGGCTGGTCGGGGCAGGAATGCGAAGAGTTTTCTGGCAATCTCAACATCCAGCGCTCTGCAGACGGCGTCACGACGGCGACGATTGATCTCGAACCTCAGGATGTCGAGGAATATTATAACGGATATGCCAATTCCACGCTTTGGCCGCTGTTCCATTACCGTATCGACCTGACCGAATATGAGCGGGAATTTGGCAAGGGATACGAGCGCGTTAATGAGCGCTTTGCCCAAAGTGTCCTGCCGCTGATCGAGCAGGGCGATCTCGTCTGGGTGCATGACTATCACTTGATGCCGCTAGGCGAGCGGCTGCGGTCGCGTGGGCTCAAGAACAAGCTTGGATTCTTCCTGCACATACCTTGGCCGCCGACCAATCTTTTCGTCTCGCTCCCCTATCATGAGCGGCTGGTGCGGAGCTTGCTGCACTACGACCTGCTCGGTTTCCAGAACGATACCTGGCTAGCGAGCTTCCTGCATTATTGTGCAAAGGAACTGGGTGCCGAGGTGGATGAAGCTACTGGTGCAGTGACGCTTGATGGACGGACCACCATCGCACGCGCCTATCCCATCGGCATCGATTATGATTTCTTCATGCAGAAGGGGGGCAGTGAGGAAGCGAAGGTTGCCGAAACGCGATTGGCCAATTCATTGCGCGGGCGGACCTGTATGATTGGTGTCGACCGTCTCGACTACTCCAAGGGCATTCCGGAACGCATTGACGGGATCGGGCGCTTCTTTGACGAGTATCCGGAGAGGGTCGAGGATCTTGTCTTCATCCAGATTGCGCCCCCAAGCCGCGAAGATATTGGCTCATACCAGAATATCCGCGAAATCCTCGAGCAGAAATGCGGCCAGATCAACGGCGCGCGATCGGATGTCGATCTTGTGCCCATCCGCTACGTCAACAAGGGCTACAAGCAGGAAGAACTATTCGGTTTCTACCGTGCATCGAAGATCGGACTGGTAACGCCATTGCGCGACGGGATGAACCTTGTCGCCAAGGAATATGTCGCCGCGCAGGACCCCGACGATCCTGGCGTGCTTGTCCTTTCGCAGTTCGCCGGTGCCGCCCAGCAGATGCAGGATGCATTGCTCGTCAATCCGCATAGCCCGGACGATTTGGCGCACCATATCCGCCTCGCGCTCGACATGCCGCTGAAGGAACGCAAGGCGCGTTATGATAAGCTGATTGAGACTGTGCGCGAGGAGAACGTCCTTCGCTGGACGGATAATTTCATGACCGACATGAAGGCACTGGACTGAGCTAGATTGCCGCTGCTGCTGCAAGGCCGATTAGTGCGAACAACACCACGCTCGATGCAGCAAATATCTGGAAGCGCAACATGACGCGGTTCACCGTCGCTTGAACTAGAGAATGCACCACGCGCAGGGAAACGTAGACCAACGCCAGGTAATAGGCGATCCCGTCGCCTTCACCCAACAACGCCAGCGAGATGGCAATGGCATAGAAGACCGTGGGTGCCTCATGCAGGTGGTTATAATTATGCGCCTTCCACTGGACGCTCGGTGGCAGCAGTTCGTCCGGAGACTTCTCCAGGAAATCGTCCGGATGAAGCTCTGCCGCTTTGATCGCTGCGATGCGCGTCCCGTAGAGCCAGAACCAAATGACTGCGGTCCAGGCAGCAAGAGCGACGACGGGTTGCAGGATGGCTATCTCGTTCACAGCGTCACCATCAGAGCCCGTACTGCCATTACGGCAAGAACTATGCTCGAAGTCATGAACAATGTGATCCGTATGGGAATGGTATTGACCAAGGCCTGCCAGAACGAGTGGACTACGCGGATACCGACGTAAGCCCAAGCCAGCCATACATCGGTTTGTGTCGCACCTGCGACCGCCAGCACCACAACCACCGCATAGAAGATTGTCGGCTGCTCCATCAAGTGATTGTAGTTATGTGCTTTCCACTGGATTTCGGGAGGCAATATGCCATCCAGGTCGTTTCCACGACCTCCGCGTGACTGTTCGGGCGGAATATTGAGCTTGGCCAAAGCAGGCAGCCGTGTTGCCGCCATCCACACCAGTACGATCAGCGACCACGCCACCAGCGCGGCAGCCGGGGCAAGCATTGCATTTTGCATGATTGATCCTCCTCCAGATTTAACGGAGGCTGGCGTTTCAAAAATAGATTGTCAAATGAAACCTATTGGTCCTGACCGATGATTTCGGAGAATAGCTGCGGATCGACATTGCCACCGGTCACCACGATGACGGTCCCCTCATCGACTGGTGCCTTGCCCGCCATGGCTGCCGCAACACCAGCTGCCGCGCCTGGCTCCACCACCAGTCGCGCATGTGCAAACAGGTGTCGCATGGCCGCGCGAATCTCTGCGTCGGTGACAGTCAGGCCCGGTGCTGCGCGGTGCTTCAAGACATCGATATTGATCTCCTGAGCGGCTGGAGCAAGGAGGCAATCGCAAATCGTACGCGGTGCTGCTGCATCCGACGCAAGTGGAGTGCCAGCTGCCATACTGCGTCCTATCGTGTCCCAGCCGACGGGCTCCACCGGCACGATTTCTGCCTCGGGACAGGCGAGGGCGAGTCCTGCGGACAGGCCACCGCCACCGCAGGGCGCGATAAAGCGCGTGGGTTCGGGTAATCCGCGTTCAGCCAATTGCGCCCTAGTCTCGATTGCGATCGATCCCTGGCCTTCGATCACCCAGGGATCGGCAAAGGCATGAACAATGGTCGCTCCAGTCTGTGCCTGCAATTCGCGGGCGATGCCATCGCGATCACTGACATGGCGTTCATATTCCACGATCTGTGCGCCAAGCTTCCTGACATTGTCGAGCTTGATGCGTGGCGCATCGCTGGGCATCACGATCGTTGCCGCGATGCCCAGACGCCGCGCCGCCCAGGCTACTCCTTGCGCATGATTGCCGCTCGACACGCCGATCACGCCGCGCGCACGGTCTTTGACGGGAATCGCTGTGATTCGGTTCCACGCACCGCGAATCTTGAAGGCGCCGATAGGCTGCAGGCTTTCCGCCTTGATCCAGCAGGATCGCTCGCCGAATTCGATTGGCAAGAGTGGTGTCATGGGCAGGATTTCTGCCACTTTGGCCGCTGCGCGCACTATGCCTTCGCTGGTTGGTTTTCGCATTGTCGCATTATCCGTCATAACAGTATGCGAAATACATATTTACGTGGGCGCCGGAAGCCCCTATCGGGCGCGCCTTTTCCCGGGAACCCAAGTCTTACTGGGTCCGTTGGCCGGGCAACTGGACCTGGAGGAATGCCATGAGTGATTCGGCCATCAATGACATCCGCCCAAAGAGCAATCGAAAGGCGGAACTGCTGTCGACCGAAGTCGAGCATATCGACATCACCAAGTTTGACGCGCGTCCCATCGTCGATGCGATGGGCAAGATGAGCTTCACCAGCCGCGATCTCGCCCATGCGACGAAGATCTACAACCAGATGTTGGCAGACAAAGATTGTACCATCTTCCTCGTCATCGCCGGATCGACCAGCGCGGGCGGTTGCATGGACCTATATGCGGAACTGATCCGCTCCAACATGGTCGATTGCGTCGTGGCGACGGGTGCCACCATCGTGGACATGGATTTCTTCGAAGGGCTTGGCCACAAGCACTATCAGGCGCTGGAGGTGCCCGACGATGATACGCTGCGTTCGCTCTATATCGACCGCATCTACGACACATACATCGACGAAGAGCAGCTGCAGGATTGCGATTTCACGATCAACAAGATCGCCAACTCGCTCGAGCCCAAGGCCTATTCCAGCCGCGCCTTCATCCGCGAGATGGGCAAGTACCTGTCTGAACACGGCAAGAAGGAAAACAGCCTCGTCAAGCTCGCCTATGAGCATGATGTGCCGATCTTTTGCCCCGCCTTTGTCGACTCCTCAGCCGGTTTCGGCCTGGTCAAGCACCAGGTGGACCGCATGAAGGAAGGCAAGCCCTATTTGACGATCGATGCGGTGGCGGATTTTCGCGAACTGACCGACATCAAGATCAAGGCGGGCGAGAGCGGCCTGCTTATGATCGGTGGCGGTGTGCCGAAAAACTTTATCCAGGATACTGTCGTTTGCGCCGAAATCCTGGGCCATGAGGACGTGGCCGTGCACAAATATGCCGTGCAGATTACCGTGGCCGACGTTCGCGATGGCGCCTGTTCCTCTTCGACGCTGCAGGAAGCCGCCAGTTGGGGCAAGGTTTCCACCGCGATCGAGCAAATGGTCTTTGCGGAGGCCGGTTCGGTCATGCCGTTATTGGCGTCCGATGCCTATCACCGCGAGCACTGGAAGACCCGCGACAAGCGTCGCTGGTCTAGCATCTTCGCGGATTGATCTGATTTCGCGCCTACCTCGTCGGGTCGTTCAATGACGCGGCGAGGTCGGCCATAGACATGAACTGGTTGATACAGGTTTCGATCATCTCGCGGTCGCGGCCTGCATCCATATTGCCGCTCTCGAACATGTTCTTGGCTTCAAGCACCACAGTAAGTTCGCCCTGGTGGAACAGCGTGCGAATCCTCTTGCCGGAAAATGCATTTTCGAGGGCAATCATCTTTTCCACATAAGTCGGATGGACGAGATAACGTGCTTCGACCTGATCGGTCGAATAGATGGTAAATTCGTCCTCGAATTCGGAATGTACCATATCGACCTTCTGTAGCTCGCGTCCGTTGACATTCAGCACATCCTTCTCGCCGAAAAAGCCGAATTTCTTGTGTTTCCCGGCACGTTCCACAAGCGTGATGCCGAGGAAGTTCCTGTCGCAAGTAATGGTCATGACCGGACCACGAAAAACCGTTACATAATGTGAATTCTTGCCGCTCTGTCGCCGTTGCTTGAGATGCGCCTCGTGCAGCGTGAAGCTGCGTGCACCGATATGTCCGCTCCACATGTCCTCGAAGCTGGAGCGCTGGTAACTCGGCACCATCTTGAAGTTGCGGGCCCGCGTGAATCCGGCGCCTGGCTCAATCTCGTGCTGGTAGCTGAGATGCAACGCGCGGGCGAGGGCGCTGTTGATGCCTTCCTTGGTCTGCTTGATCGCCTTGGCGCGCGGCGCATAGACCCACCAAGCTGCGCCCGCCACGGCCGCGCCGATGATCCAGAATTTCAAGTCACCAGCAAATGGGATGCCAATGACAAACCCGGCCAACGGCAGAACAATCAGCGCAGCCCAGACGAGCCGTGAATTACTCTTCGCCCGGGCCTCTTCGCGCACGTCGGTTTGCTGGCTGAGCCATTCGCCCAGTTCACCGCGCAACAACTCGTCCACATCGGGCCGTTTGATCACGTTCAGTTTTTCCCTTCCCGTACAACCACGTTAATGGCACACTTTCGGTCAATATGCATCGGGGAGGGTGGAATTCATGGAATGGATCTTGATCGGTATCGTCGTCCTGTTGGCCATTGTGGTCATCGGCATTTACAACCGGCTCGTGAGCTTGCGCCAGAACGTCAACCAGGGTGTGGCCGACATCGATGCCCAATTGCGCCAGCGGCATGACTTGATCCCGAACCTCGTCAACACGGTGCAGGGCTATGCTGCCCACGAGAAGGAAACGCTCGATGCGGTGATTTCCGCCCGAAATGCGGCAGCGGATGGTTCGCTCAGTTCGCAGGACGAGGCGAAACTGCGGATGGCCCTGGATGGCTTGCTGGCACTCGGAGAGGCCTATCCCGATCTCAAGGCCTCGGCCAATTTCCAGGAATTGCAGCGCGAACTGGCCGATGTCGAAGACAAGCTGGCTGCTGCGCGTCGGGCACTCAATGCCGCGGTGTCGCGCCTGAATACAGGCATCCAGAGCTTTCCAGCAGTGCTCTTTGCCGGAATGTTGGGTTTCCGCGAAGCGGATTTCCACCGGCTTGACGACAGCGAGAAAGGCGTGGTGGATGCCGTGCCCGATGTGAAGTTCTGAGGGCTTTTTTGCACTTGCATAGCGGGACGGTGTCTCTATATGCCGCCTTCCGCTGCCCCATGGGACTTCCAACCGCAAGGCAGCTTGTGATTGAATTGATTTCTGGGGGTCCCTTGAGTTGCACATCTATCCTGACGCAAAGGCTGTAGTCGGCGCCATCGCGCCGGATGAGGCTGTCATCCTCAACCGCCCCCATGCGGCGGCCCGTGCTGCGCGTTTCTTTGCAGAGAAATTTCCCGGTACCGCCATGTATGCGGTGAAGGCGAATCCTTCGCCCGATCTCGTGCGCATCCTTTGGGACCAAGGCATCACGCATTACGATGTCGCCTCGATTGCCGAAGTACGCATGGTGCGCGAAGTGCTTCCGCATGCGAAACTGTGCTTCATGCATCCAGTCAAGACCAAGAGCGCAATTCGCGAAGCCTATTTCACTCATGGCGTGCGCACCTTCAGCCTCGATGCGATCGAGGAACTCGAAAAGATCGTCGAAGCGACCGATGCAGCGCAGGACCTGCAATTGCTGGTGCGCCTGCGCGTGTCCTCGGAACATTCCGAACTTTCACTGGCCGCGAAGTTCGGCGTCGACCTGGCCGATGCCAAGCCGCTGCTACAGGCGACCCGCCAGCATTGCGACGCGCTGGGCATCTGCTTCCATGTCGGCAGCCAGGCGATGACGCCGTTCGCCTATTTGCAGGCGCTCGAACGTGTTCGTGCCGCGATTGCCGAGGCGGCTGTGACGGTGGACATCGTCGATGTCGGTGGTGGATTTCCGAGCATTTATCCGGACCTCGATCCGGCACCGATGGAAGATTATTTCGCGCAGATCCATCGCCACTTCGAATCGCTGCCGATTTCCTATTCGGCGGAGCTTTGGGGCGAGCCCGGCCGCGCGCTGTGCGCGGAATATTCGAGCCTGATTGTCAAGGTCGAAAAGCGTCGGGGCAATGAACTCTACATCAATGACGGGGCCTATGGTGCCCTGTTCGATGCGGCACATGTTGATTGGCGGTTCCCGGTCGTGGCGCTGGAAGACGATCTGATCCAGCCGCTGGCGGAGTTTTCCTTCTACGGCCCGACATGCGACGATGCGGATTACATGAAAGGCCCGTTCCTCCTGCCCGAGGATATCCAGGCCGGCGACTATATCGAGATCGGCATGCTGGGGGCCTATGGAGCGGCCATGCAGACGCGTTTCAACGGCTTTGGGGCGACGCTGGGTTTCATCGTTGAGGACGAGCCCATGGCCAGCCTTTATCGCGGCGACCGACCGGATCCCCGCGAAAGCGACAATGTGGTGAGCTTGCGTTAATCGAGATGCGCGAGAGCGGGCCGGAAGGCACCGGCCCGCCCACTCTCGTCAGTCGAAGATGCTGATCCCGCGCGATTCGCGTTCTGTGTCCTCGTGCAGGATGCCCTGGCTGGGGACTTCGGGCTTGAACAATTCGTGGCAGGCCAAGCAGTTCTCCACCAGGCGGTCGCCGATCGCACGCCATGCCGCGACGTCTTCGGACTTTGCTTCTGCCAGCGGGAGCGCATCCTGGCCGATCTGCGTCAACTCATCGGCATATCCTTGCCAGTCGGAATTCGCGGCCCATTGAGCATCGAACTCACCAGTGCCAGGAATTTTGATGATCTGGCCGGTCAAGATCATGTCATAGACGGCACCGCGCACTTGATCCCAATCGTGGTCGTCGCGCGGCAAATCGCCATTGCCAACTGCCCAGATGAAATCGGCAGACTGGTCGGTAATGCCGACCATGCTCGCATTGATGCTGATGGGCAACGACTGCAGTCCTGTTGATGCGGCCGCTTCTTCAGCTGGAGCTTCTGCTGCCTGGTTGCAGCCAGCCAGCACCAGAGCGGCTACAGATGCAGTAAACAGAGACGGGATCCTCTTCATGGCAATTCTCCTCTTGCGTACTTGGCAATGCCGGAAAGGCACTAAACCATGTTAAGAGAATTGCGCCGAAGTGGGAACTCCACATTGATCTTGGTCAGATTTGTAGGGCTGTTTGTCCTTAGCCGCGCGAAACGGCGACTTCCATGAATTGCGGCTTGCTGCCCCCTTGCTGGACAGATTGGGTCAGCGGATAGTTGCCCGGCGGGAGGGCCGCGAGGGGCATGCCCGCTGCTGCCAATGCATAAGGCGAAACGCGATGGCGCGTCACCAGGCCGCCAGCGCCGTCCTTGACCAGCGGCGTTTCGAATTCGACGCCGATCATGGCACCTTCGGAGCGCAAGACGCTGCAAACCACCAGTTGGCCGGCACCAAGATCCAGCACCAGGCCGGTTCCTTTGGGTACGCCAAGCAGTCCTTCGATGCTGGCGCCGGTCGAGGACAGGTCACGCATAACGGCATCGTAACGGTGGTCCTCGTGGATAACGCCGATCCGGCGGAAAACCGAACGGCGTTCCGAACGATATTTCATCGGGCCATCGGGTTTGATGCGGAATTCGCCGGATTCCATGCCCGCGATACATTGTTCGTTCGGCAGGGCCTTGGAATAGATCCAGCCCTGTACCAGCTTGCCGCCTTTGGATCGGACGACTTCCAGCTGGTCGAAAGCTTCGACGCCTTCCACCGTTGTTTCCATACCCAGCGCATTGGACAGGCCGATGATGGCGGCAATGATCTTCGCGCTGTTCTGGTCCTGCTGCGTGCAGGTATCGACAAAGCTCTTGTCGACCTTGATCTTGTCGAAGGGGGCAGAGCGCAAATAGCTGAGCGAGGAATAGCCCGTTCCGAAATCGTCGAGTGCCAGTCGAACGCCGAGCTTTTTCAATGACTGGAATATCTCGTCCACAGTCTCGCTATCGCCCAGGAAGACGCTTTCTGTCAGCTCCAGCTCAAGCCTGTCGGGCTCCAGGCCGCTATGCGCCAGCGCATTGGTAACCGTTGTTAGAAATCCGTTGTGGCGGAACTGGTTGGCGGAAACGTTCACCGCCACCCTTACAGAGCTAGGCCATTGCGCGGCGTCTTCGCAGGCCCGGCGTAGCGCCCATTCGCCCAAATTGTTGATCAGGCTCGATTCCTCGGCGACCGGGATGAACAGGCCGGGGCTGACGAAACCGCGTTCTTCATGCTCCCAACGCATCAGCGCCTCGAAGCCGATAACCATGTCATCCTTGACCCGAACGACGGGCTGGTAATGCAGCTGCAGCTCATCCTTGGTGAGCGCCTCGCGAAGATCGTCCAGCAGGTTGGCGCGCTCTTCCTCTTCGTCCTTCAAATCCGCAGCGTAGAAGCGATACTGTCCGCGCCCGCCATTCTTTGCGGAATAAAGCGCAAGGTCGGCAGAATGGACCAGATCTTCGCTCTCCACCCCGTCATAGGGTGCGATGGCCATGCCTACGCTGGTGCCGATCACGGCGCGCTTGCCATCGATGGGATAGGGCTGGGAAACGATCTTGATGATCTTTTCGGCGAGCTGGCCCAGCTTGCCGCGATCATCCATATCGGGAAGTATTACCTGGAATTCGTCACCGCCCAGGCGGCCGACTTCGCCCTGGTCGCCAACGACAGCCAGGAGGCGGGAAGCCGCTTCCTTGAGCAAGTCATCGCCCGCCTGGTGGCCCATCGTGTCATTGACCTGCTTGAAGCGGTCGAGGTCCAGCATCATCAGC
>CAJXLD010000048.1 GCA_913055595.1 uncultured Altererythrobacter sp. | reverse complement strand
TCGGGGCCGGGTCGTTCTCGCCGTGATACATGAGCAGACGACCGCCATTGCCAAAGAACGCAGACAGGTCAGGATCTTTTGCTTCATAGAGATCGGCGAAGTCGCTGGAGCGAACAATCAGGTAATTCGCTTCGTTGAAGTCAGCGAGCGTCACGTTCTCGTCGTCGAAGAACAGCGGGAAGAGGTTGAGCAGGCCATTGCCCCCCGTATTGTCCACGCCCGAACCATCGACGACGGTAAAGAAGGACCATCCGGCCTCTCCGCCACGTTGCATCGGAGCCATGGCAAAACTGCCGTCCGAGGCCCGGATGCCTTCGTAAATCGTCTGCATGGCGGTGACCTGCGGTGCGGTGAGGCAACTTGCCGTCTTGCCTGCTTCGCATTGCAGGCTGGCCGGATCGAAGGCGCAGCTTCCGGGATCGTTGATGATGCCGTCCTCGACACCGTCCAGCGTATCGCACTGCGCGAGGGCCGCCTCTTGCACAAGTTGCAGGTCATCCGCTGAAAATCCTGCCGCGCCGTTTCCTGCAGCAAATGTCTGGGTCTTGAACACTGAACTGGTTTGCGTTTGCAGAGTGTAGACAGGCGCACCGGCGATGATAGCATCGTAATCGGTGGGGTAACGCTGCGCTTCCATCAGCGCCATGCGTCCGCCGGTAGAGCACCCTTGGAAATAGGCGCGGCGATGTTCCTGCCCGTAGAAGGAGCTTGCCAGCGACTTGCCCGCGACAGTCATTTCGTGGATGGCGCGGTGGGAGAAATCGACTGCGCTTTCAGGCCGTTCGACGATCCAACTATTGGCCCAGACATTGGTCCCTTCATTGCCGCCATTTGTCTGCATGGTGGCGTAGCCCTTGGACAATCCGTCGCTCGCCGATTGCACGGTGACATTGCCAGCCCAGCCGCCACCGCCAAGACCTAGGAGCTTGCCATTCCATTCTGCCGGCAATCGATAGACCACGCCAATATTCGATCCCTCCACCGGTGAAAGCGTGCCGCTGATTTCGCAGAAAGCGGGCAGAGTGTCGCTCGCTTCGACCCATTGGGCGGTGGCGTTCTCCGCTCCCAGCACGCTGGCGTCAAAGGCGGAACAATCCTCGGCAGAGACTACCACAGGCGTGAATGTCTCCTCGCCACCCGAACAGGAGGCGAGCACGAGCGCTGCCAGGCTGACAGTCGCAAATCGTTTCATGAAATCTCCCAAACCTTGTTTTCGAATGGGAGGCTAGCTGGGGGCCTTCTTCCTGCCAACCGTCATAATTGTAGCAAGGTGTCGCTTGTGACAATTCGGGTTGGGCTTGGCGCGCAGGTGCAAATGAAAATCGCATTAAGTTCAGAAGCTGACCTTCGCTTGGCGCTGGACTGCAGGGGTCCGCGTGTTAGGTTCCTGGCCAAAGCCATGGAAAGGGAATTGTGATGTCAGGCGAAGCCTACCCCGACTTGCCGCTGTTTCGGATCCCGTGGACCGACATGTCCGAGGCGGACATCAGCACGAGACTTGCTCAGGTATCAAATCTGGGACCACAATCAGCCTCGCGCACCAGCCGGTCGCTGGCGGGCACAACCATGCAGATCGTGTGCGACCAGGGGACGACCGGAGTTGACGGTCCGAGCCTGTCCTACAATTTCACAACCAGTGACAGCCTGATTGTCACGGAAAATGGCGGCGTGCCGACGCAGGCAGGCTATAAGGCGCTCGACATGGGCGACCTCACCTTCTTCGCCTATCTGATCCCTACCGAATTGCGCGGGTTCGCCGTGGTGGTGGACAACCACACGCGCTCGGCCACGGTCTTCGAGCTCTGGTTCGGCGGTTACAAGCGCAAGCGTGAAGTGATGCGCGAAGTCTATCAGGGTTATGTCGCAGTTGACGGGCAGCCGCCTAGCGAGGTGCGCCACGAATTCAACAACCGATTGGAAGGCGCGGGTTATCACTGGCGGCAGGATAATGGCGCAGAGACGCTCGAATATTATTCGTCGATTGCCTACACGCACTGGGTCGAGCTGAGCCGGATGAGCCGCGAAATCGGCTACAGTGCGCCAGCCGATTATATCGAGATTGGCCACGGCAAGTACATCTATACCCGCACCGAATGTGAGTTTTCGGGCATCTTTACTGTCTATGCGTTTGACGTGAACAAGCTCACCCAGGTCGGTTTGCGGCTGGGGTTCAATGCCGCCGACGAGCTCGAATTCTATGTCTTTCGTGGAACGGGTGAATGGCTTGGCCAGATCGCCAAGTTCGAGACTTTCGGCAACACCGCAGGTGGCCCGATGCTGCCGCGCCCGGGGCCGGGTCAGACTGCCGATGTGGATGCTACGGCCAAGGGGGCCAGGGCAGTCTATCGCCCGATGGAAACCTACGTCACCATGACCAAGGAAGAGGTCGACGCGATCGTTCCCGAAAACACGCGGGTTTTCGCCAACCGCGTGGGAGCGGGCAGCGGTGCGACGGGAATGGCCTATAATGTAGACACGCCAAGCGACAAATTGATCGGGAAGACGGCGACGATCCCTTACGACAATGGTCCCACGATGGACTATGAATTCACCAGCGTGGACGAGCTGCGCTATCGCTTGGATGGCGGATCTTGGACCACTACACGCTATCATGCCTGGGAAGCGATCGAGGATGTGTTCTTGATGGGCCATGTCCTGCACGGCATGCCCAACCATGATGGCCATATCGTCGTTCTCGATTTCGAGGAGGGCAAGGCGACTTGCTATAACGGCTATCTCAACACGCCCTACATCGCCAATGAAGCCGGGTGTCGCCATTTATTCGGCAAGCTGATTGCCGAAGGGGTGCCTGATCCAGGCTCAAAACGGCACGAATACACCGAGGACATGCTCGGACGGGCGATTACCTACAGCTATCAGCCTGGCCTGACCTCGATGCATCTCTATTCTACGCCGGGCACGACCAGCTGGATTATCTTCACTGGCGACCAGCAGGCAGGCCTCGAATGGTCGGGCACTGGCGCGCAGGTCAAAATCCGAGACGGGCTCTATTTCCTCTACTGGATCGAGGAGGCCTGCAACGGCACCCTTGGTACAATCCTGCTCAACCTGCGGACCATGCACGATATCGGCATTGGCTATCACTGCGGGACCGAGGGTCTGAGTATGAGCCCGGTCGGCGCATTATTGCGCCACGCCGGCGAGTTCGATGTCGAGCGTTTCTTCCAACACCGGACAAGAGGATAAGGCCATGAGCAAGACCACAGACACCACCCGCCGCTCCTTCCTCAAAGCCGGAGCGCTGGTTGCTGCCCCAGCTGCCGCGATTGGAATTCCGGCTGCTGCGATGGCAGAGGATGGTAGCAAAGCGGCGCTCGCTCGCCTGCAGGATGAGCGCGCGATCGAAGCGCTTAATCGCGATTTCCTGCGCGCCTTCAATCGCGGCGGGGCAAAAGGTACGGCCAAGCTTTTCGCAGATCGCAAGGCACCGGCCATTGCCAAGGGCGTGAGCAAGCTAAGCCTGGACTTCGCCGAAGCGCCCCAGAGTTTCGCCATCGCCGAGGATGGCAGCAATGCGACCGCTTGTTTCGATTGCACGTTCGAATTGGCGGAGGAGCTGGAAGGCTCCGAAACCATTGTCCAGATGGCGCGCATGCAGGGCAATTCAGCTTCGGTCCAAACCGTCCGCAAGACGCTGTCGGCAAGCTATGCCAAGGCTGGCGATGCGTGGGAGATCACCAGTATCGAACTGGTTTGAGGCAAGATGGAGTTGGAGAGGGGGAAGGGCGGCCTACCGGTCGCCCTTTTTCTCTCCGTCTAGGCGCCGCCCTGATTCAGCGGCACTGCTTCCTTGAAGGTGTGCGTGACATACGGGAACGGAATCTCGATGTCTGCCTCATCCAAAGCCTTCTTGATTGCGCGGAGGACGATATCCTTCGCTTCGGGAAGCGGCTGGGTCCCGCTGTCCGACCACCAGCGAACGAGGAAATCGACGGAACTTGAGCCGAAGTTCTCGGCAAAGACATCCACGCCCTTGTCCTTGTCGACGAGATCGATGCCTTCCACTGCCTTACGGATGACCTCGGCGGCATGGTCCAGATCAGTGTCGTAGGAGACACCGACCATGACCTGATCGCGCCTGATGGGTTCATCGGTGATAATTTCAACCGGATTGGTGAAGATCATGGCATTGGGGACGACGGTCAGTTCGCCGGAAAAACGGCGGATATAGGTTTCGCGCAGCGTGACCTGTTCCACCTTGCCAAGGATCCCCCCGGTTTCGACTACATCGCCTATCTCCATCTTCTTGCGCAGCATGATGAAGACGCCGGCAAGAAAGTTTTCGAATATGTCCTTGAAGGCGAAGCCGATGGCGACTGCGCCGAAGCCCAGCCCTGCGAAGAGTCCTGCAGGTGTAAGGCCAGGTACAACGATCGTCGCAGCGGTAAGCAAGCCGAATGCCCAAACCACCAGTTTAACAAGTGTTGCAGTAAGTTGCTGGAGGTTCTCTCTCAGCTCGGCCTTTTGCGTGGCACGCCGTGCCATGCGGATTGCGATCTTCGCGATCAGCCATGTCGCCAGGACGACAACCAGGGCGACTGCTAGCGAGGGAATGGTCTCCACCGCCCCTTGTGCCATGGCTTGAAACTGTTCTTCGATGGTCTTCCAGAAATCCACTGGGGCTCCTTCCTGTTTCGGTTCTGCCTATCTGCTTACAGTTAGCTATGTCGCTTCGCACTTGCGAAATTCAACTCTTTAAGCAAAAGCGCCCGCACCATGTTCGACGATGCACTGATCTCCGCCGCCCGCGTTACCAAGGCCTGGCCCTTCCAGGAGGCCCAGAAGCTTGCCAAGCGGTTCGACGGCGCCAAACCCGCCAAGGACGGGAGGGCTGAGCCTGTGCTGTTCGAAACCGGCTATGGCCCCTCGGGCTTGCCGCATATCGGCACTTTCCAGGAAGTGCTGCGCACCACGCTGGTGCGTCGTGCCTATGAGATCGTCGCGAGCGAGGGCGGCGCGCCTGCGCCGACGCGCCTCGTTGCCTTCAGCGATGACATGGACGGGCTGCGCAAGGTGCCCGACAATGTGCCGAACAAGGAATTGCTCGAGAGCCATCTCGGCAAGCCGCTGACGCGTATTCCCGATCCATTCGGAACGCATGAGAGCTTTGCCCATCACAATAATGCGCGGTTGCGCGAATTCCTCGATCGCTTCGGCTTCGACTACGAATTCGTCTCCGCATCGGATCGCTACAATTCGGGCGCCTTCGACGAGGCGCTTCGCCAGGTCTTGCGCAAGTATGACGATATCCAGGCGATCATGCTGCCGACGCTCCGCGAGGAACGTCGCAAGACCTATTCGCCTGTGCTGCCGATCAGCCCGAAGAGCGGTGTTGTTCTGCAAGTTCCCGTCGAAGTGGTCGACCCGGAAACGGGTATGGTCCGCTTCGAGGATGAGGGCGAGATGGTCGAGCAGTCGATCCTCGGCGGAAATGCCAAGCTGCAATGGAAGGTCGACTGGGCCATGCGCTGGTACGCGCTGGGCGTCGATTACGAGATGTGCGGCAAGGATTTGACCGACAGCGTCACCCAGTCGGGCCGGATCGTGAAGGTGCTGGGCGGGCGCAAGCCCGAAGGCATGATCTACGAGCTCTTCCTTGATGCGAAGGGCGAGAAGATCTCCAAGTCGAAGGGCAATGGCCTCTCGATCGAGGAATGGCTGACTTATGGCAGCGAAGAGAGCCTCGGCCATTACATCTATGCCAATCCCAAGAGCGCCAAGCAGCTGCACGTCGGCGTTATCCCGCGCGCGGTGGACGAATATTGGCAGTTCCGCGAACGTATTCCCGAACAGGATTGGGACAAGCGGTTGGGTAATCCAGCGTGGAACCTGCTCCATGCGATGGGCCATGATGATGGCGCTGGCGACAGCCTGCCGGTCACTTACGGCCTGCTGCTCAACCTCGTCGGCGTGCTGGGGGCGGATGCAACCCACCAGCAAGTGTGGTCATATCTGGGCAATTACATGCATGATGCCGATCCCGACGATCACCCGGACCTCTACCGGCTGGTGGAAAAGGCGCTCGCCTATAACCGCGATTTCGTGGCGCCGACGCTGAATAAGCGCGCGCCGACGGAGAATGAAGCGGCCGCACTGCGCGATCTTGATGCCTATCTGGCTTCTGTTCCGGTAGATACACCGGCTGAGGACTTGCAGACGCAGGTGTATGAGATCGGCAAGAAGAAAGAGCATGGCTTCGAAAACCTGCGCGACTGGTTCAAGGCGCTCTACCAAACCTTGCTGGGGAGCGACCAAGGTCCGCGCATGGGCAGCTTTATCGCGCTCTACGGGATTGAGAATAGCCGCCAGCTGATCGCAGAGGCGCTCGAGAAGGCTTGAACCCTGTGCGAGTCCCCGCGAAGGCGGGGACCTCGATCCGTAAGGTCCGGTCTTGGCCGTTGGAGGCTCCCGCCTTCGCGGGAGCTCACATTTCCCCTCAATTCCACTTCTCGGCACGGTACCATTTGGTGAAGATGTACTTCACACCCTTCTCCACCGGGCAGCCGGCGTGGATGGTCTTGTGATTAGGCAGGCCGTCCAGGTCGGCATTGTTCCATAACAGTAGCACGCCGGGCTTGGGCTCGATCGACATGCCAAGTTCGGTGAAATCGGTCGTGCCGCCTTCCTCCACCTCGTTGAGAAAGGCCATGGTGGTGTAGCTGCGTTGCCCGCCGCGACCCATTTCGAAATCCCAATAGCTGGTGTTGGGATGGAACCAGTCGTGATGCGCCTTGAATAACTGGCCGCGCATGTAGCGTTGGCCCTGGATAGTCTCGCCAAACGTGGGATCGATCCCCATGAGATCGTCGATGCGGCGGTTGAGCTTCTTGATGAAGGGGTCGTGCGGATCGACATCGCCCGAATAGGATGTGCGATAGCCGTCCGAATATTCGAGATCGAAGACCGTTGAAGGTTTGGCGACGTCATCGATCAGCTTGATTAGCCGCTGGCATTCATCGGGGCTCACAAAATCGGCTATGGCATAGATCTCTGCCTCTTCGGTGGGGACTTTCCATACCGCCGGATTGGCGGCCAGACGTTTGCGCACCTGCTGTCCCAATTTACGAAGGGCGGGCTGTTGCTTCCGGAATTCGGGCTTCACTTCTACGGCCATGACAGCTTCTTTTCCAAACCGATTGGAAAGGCGCAAGGAAAACCCCCACCGATCGCTCGGCGGGGGCCCTTGTTACCGGCCACTCTTCCGGCAACAAGCCGGTGTGGGCCGCTACCAGAAGAAGTCGTAGATCACGTCAACCACCTCGCCGGTGTAGATATCCACCAGCAGCACGTCGTCATAATAACGTACCCAGCGGTAAGGGCCGTAGACGTCGGGCAGGCGATAGTGCCATGGGTTGGTGATCCAGTAGCGGTTGCCGAAGAACAGGCTGTCGATGAAGAATCCGATGCTCAAGCGGCGATAGCGATAGTTGCGATAAGGCGCGTAATAGCGACCCAACCGATAGATATGCCTGTTGGCATTGCGATAGCGGTTCCAGTCGTATCGGCGATTGTCGCGCCAACGACGGTTCCAGCGACGATAGTCCCTGCGCGCGTCGCGGCGGGCATCGCGATAGCCATCACGGTATGAGCCGCTGCGGTCCCGATCACGATAATTGCGATTGCGGTCCCGGTCGCGGTAGCTCCTGTTCCGGTCGCGATCGCGATAGTCGCGATCACGGCGTTCCTCGACCCTGTCGATAGCGCTGTTGCGAACTCCACTAATCTTTTCGCCCCAATTGCGCGGGCGGTCATCGGTCCGCGTTCTGTTACGGTCCCTGTCCCTGTCACGATCCTGATTGCGGTCGGTTCGCCTGTTGAGAGTGGCGCGTGTGCGATCCTGCTGTTGCTGTGCCACGCGGATATTGTCCTGGATGACATCGCGGCGGATCACCGCAGCGCGCTGTTCCCCGCGCCGTTCGATTTGCCTTGCCTGCCTCTCGCTATTGCGATCGACCTGGCGAGCCGCACGGGGGCGCCCCTGTTCCTGCAAACGTCGCGCCTGGCGGTCGCCGCGATTCTCTACACGGTCGGCCCGCCTTTCGCTGCGCTGCGCGACCTGGCGGGCTTGCCGGCGCGCTTCACGGACCTGGTTGCGATTGCTGTCATTGTTGCGACGTTGCTGGCGGCTTTCACTGCGGCGGTTTTGACGATTTTCGCTACGGCGGTTCTGGCGATCTTCACGCTGTTCCGCTGCAGAGCTGTCTGAATTCGCCAAAGCCTGAACCGGTAAGGCCGGAACAGCCAGGGCCACTGCCAGCGCGGCCAGACCGCTCGTCTTCAATATATCGGGCAGACGCATGATCGCATCCTCCTTCTTGCTGACCTTGCCGCCGAGTGGCTGCGGCGATTGACTGTTCCGAGTCCTATGGCAAACGCCCTGTCGCATCTCTGAACCGTTTCGTACGGGTTGCGTTCATCTTGGCGCCCTCGAATAACGAAGCTGGACCAAGGGAAGGGCCGGGGTTAGGGACTGCTCCATGGATCTGTTCAAGAACCTGTCTCAGAAGATTTCTGCGATCCTGTCCGCAACAAGCATAAGTCTGGATGATTGGCGTCGTCGGCTGGCTATGCTCGCTGGCGCATTGCTTGTCGGGCTGGGTGCATTGGCCTTTGCACATGGGGGTGACTGGGCGCAGGAATTCTTCTTGTGGATGATATCCTTCCACCCATTGGTTCCATTCGTCCTCACGCCGCTCGTCTTTGCCGTCTGTGCCAGGCTGACAGGACTGGTGGCGATGGAGGCGCGCGGTTCGGGCATTCCGCAGGTCATCGCCGCCTCGCGAGACCCGGACGGTGTGGTCGGACGCGGCCTGATTTCCCTTCGTGCCGGAATCGCGAAACTATTGCTGACGATAATGGCGCTGGGCGGCGGGGCTTCGGTCGGTCGGGAAGGTCCAACGGTACAATTGGGTGCGGCCGTAATGGTCGCCTTGCACCGCCTGTTTCGCGTCAAGGTGACCCCGGGCGTACTGATTGCAGGCGGTGCGGCGGGCGTGGCCGCGGCCTTCAACACGCCGCTGGCCGGGATTGCCTTCGCGATTGAGGAACTGGCGGTGGCCTACGAACAGCGCGTGGCCGTTCTGGTCATGGGTGCGGTGATGATCGCAGGCCTTACCGCACAGGGCTTGGCGGGCGACTATGTCTACTTCGGCCATATCAATGCCAGCCTGCCGCTGACGACCGTATTGATAGCAGCGCCGCTGGCGGGGATTGTCGGAGGCGTGGCAGGCGGATTGTTCTCGCGCCTGTTCATCATGCTGCGCGGGCCGCGCGGACGCTGGACGGCATTGCTTCGCCGCCAGCCGGTACTGACATCGGCTTTGTGCGGGCTGGTTGTGGCGCTGATCGGCTATGGCAGTTCCGGCGCGACCTGGGGCACGGGTTACGAGCCGACGCGGCATTTGCTCGAAGGTGGCGAGGTCGACCAATGGTTCGGCATCACCAAGTTCCTTGCCACGCTTGCCACCAGCGCAAGCGCCATTCCCGGCGGTATCTTCGCTCCCTCTCTGGCCGTAGGCGCAGGCCTGGGCGATCTTCTGACGCCAGCCTTCGCGCCTGAACATGCAGGCGAGATCGTGCTGCTGGGTATGGTCGGCTATTTCGTTGGCGCCATCCGCGCGCCGCTGACGGGCGTAATCATCCTTGCAGAGACGACCGGCAGCACGGGCATGATCTTGCCGCTTTTCGTTACCGCGCTGATCGCCGACTGGGCCGGTTCGATGATCAATCGGGAGCGGCTTTATCACCGCCTCGCCGAAGGATTCATGCCAGAGGTTGAAGATAAGCCCTCGACCGAAAGCAGTAAGCCGGCTTCGGGGTCCTAACCGGTAAGAAATTCCAACGATTTTTGCGTGCACCTTGCGGTCGATTCTCATCGCGAGCCAACATGTCTTGGTGGTCTTTCGGCCCCAAAATGCATAATTTTCCGAAGTTTATGCAATTGAGAAATTGTTCACCTACACTCGTTAATCTCCGGGCTTCGGATCGCTAAAAATGATAGTGGAGGCCTTCGGGATGAACGCTCCAAAGACAGTATTGTTGTTATCGGATAACCCCGGGGAGGATTATATCGCCCGGCTCCGTTCGGGTATCAGCTCGACCATCGGAGCATCGGGGTGCATCCTTTCTTCGGTTAATGTCTATGGTAAACAGGAATCGGTTGCGGATGTGCTGCGCAGCATGACCTATGCGGGCGTAGTGCTCACCCCTCCGGTAAGCGATGACAGGCACATTCTCTCTCTCATCGAAGCCAGCAAGACACCCTATGTCCGCATCGCACCGCTGCTCGATCCCGAACGCGGCAATGTGGTGAGCATGGATGAGTTCCAGGCCGCTTCGGCCATTACCGGCCTGCTGACGTCACGCGGCCATCGACGCGTTGCCATCATGCGCGGTCCCAATTCGCAGCTGGTCAGCATGCGCCGTTATAACGGCTATACCAATGCGCTGGGTGCCAAGGGCATTCGCGTGGACCAGGCGCTGGTTGCCCAAGGCGATTTCACGCGCAAGTCCGGGCAGGAGCAGGCGGCAAAGCTCTTCGCTGCCAAACCGACCGCGATCTTCGCGTCGAATGATGAGATGGCGGCAGGAATTATCGACGCGGCCCGGGAAGCGGGGATTTCGATCCCGCGTGATATCTCGATCGTCGGCTATGACGACAATGTGGTGGCCTCCAACGTCCACCCGCGCCTGACCACCGTGCGCCAGCCGCTTGAGGCAATGGGTGAAGAGGCCGGCCGCCTCATCGGCGAACGCACACGCAATCCTACCAAACCGAACGAGTACAAGGTGATCGATTTCGAAATCGTCGAACGCGATTCGGTAGCCGATTGCCGCGAGACTGTCCCGGCAAGTTAGCTACTGCGTCAGCCCCTTCGGGTCGCACCAAGGCTGGCTGGCTTTACACATTTAACACTGTCCAAAGGGAAAAATCCTTCCCCCTGATTGGGGGAGGCGATGCCGCGTGGCTGCGGTTGGGGTGTTGGATGGTAGCAAGCATGTCTTGAGCCTGTCGAAGTAAAGCTGGGTGCGGAGTTAGGTGAAGGGGAGGGGTGTAGGAAAGGGGTTTGACCCCAAGTCAGCTCATCCGCTCATGCTGAGCTTGTCGAAGCATCGCCCTTTTTGTTCGGAATGGCTGGATGAAAGAGAAAGACAGTCCTTCGACAAGCTCAGGACGAGCGGCGTATCCTCAACAATCCGTTGCCCATCGTCTTCTCCGCCTGCGCGGGATAACGAAGCTGGACCCCGGATCAAGTCCGGGGTGACGTGAAATTAGCGAGTCAGCTTTTTATACGCCAACCTCGTAGGCCGATCCGCCGCATCGCCCAAGCGGCGGCGCTTGTCCTCTTCATAGGCCTCGAAGTTCCCCTCGAACCACTCCACGTGGGAATCGCCCTCAAAAGCCAAAATATGCGTGGCCAAACGGTCGAGGAAGAAGCGGTCGTGCGAGATGACCACGGCACAGCCGGCGAAGTTTTCGATCGCATCTTCGAGTGCGGCGAGCGTCTCCACGTCCAAGTCGTTGGTCGGTTCGTCGAGCAGGAGGACGTTGCCGCCCTCCTTGAGCATCTTGGCCATGTGTACGCGGTTGCGTTCACCGCCTGACAATTTGCCGACGTTCTTCTGCTGGTCGCTGCCCTTGAAGTTGAAGGCGCCGACATAGGCGCGCGTCGACATGTCCTGGCCATTGACCTTCATGTAATCGAGCCCGTCGGAAATCTCCTCCCACACATTGTGGCTGGGATCGAGATGGTCGCGGCTCTGGTCGACATAGCCGAGGTGCACGGTGGAGCCGATCTCGATCGTGCCGCTGTCGGGTTCTTCCTTCCCGGTGATGATCTTGAACAGCGTGGATTTACCCGCACCGTTGGGGCCGATCACGCCGACGATGCCGCCGGGGGGCAGGGTGAAGCTGAGGTCTTCGAACAGCAGCTTGTCGCCATAGGCCTTGGAGATGTTCTTGGCCTCGATCACCTTGCCGCCAAGGCGCTCTGGCACCTGGATGACGATCTGCGCCTTGCCGACCGCGCGGTTTTCCTGCGCGTTCTGCAGTTCCTCGAACTTGCGGATACGTGCCTTGCTCTTGGTCTGGCGGGCGGCGGGAGTCTGCCGGATCCACTCGAGTTCGCGATTGAGCGCCTTCTGCTTGCCGCTTTCCTCGCGGCTTTCCTGCTCCATGCGCTTGGCCTTCTTCTCCAGGTAAGTGGAGTAGTTGCCTTCGTATGGGTAGTAGGAGCCGCGATCGAGCTCGAGGATCCATTCCACCACATTGTCGAGGAAGTAGCGGTCGTGGGTGATCATCAGCACGGCGCCGGCATATTCCTTGAGGTGGTTTTCCAGCCACTGCAC
>CAJXLD010000047.1 GCA_913055595.1 uncultured Altererythrobacter sp. | reverse complement strand
CCCCCCCAAGGGTGGCAGCGCAATAGCCGCTTCGTGGCCAGCCATCCACCCTTGATTGCGCCATATTTCTTGAGCGCATCGATCGCATATTCGCTGCAGCTGGGCTGGTAGCGGCAGGTCGGCGGCAAGATGCGGCTCGGGCCCAGCTGCCAGAAGCGCGCGATGAGGATAAAGACCTGCTTCATTTGCGCGGCTTCCGGGGCTTTCGAGGACGATCGCCCTTCCCTTCAGAGGCAGCTGCCAGGGCATGGGTCAGTTCCTTGCGCATGCGGTGATAATCACGCGCAATCCCGCCGACGCGTCCAACAAGCACATGATCGTGATCGGCAAGGCCCTCCGCCGGTAGAGCATCGCGCAGCAACTCGCGAAAGCGGCGCTTCATCCGGTTGCGGACAACAGCATTGCCGACCTTCTTGGTCACCGTAATGCCGAATCTCTTGCCCTTGCCCTGGTTCGGTCGCGTCAGCAGCACGAAACCGGGCCGCGCATTGCGCAACCCCTTATTGGCGAGCAGGAAGTCGGCCCGCTTGGTGAGCACTTCAATTGTCACGGATGGCTAGATAGGAACGGATTCACCTGACGCCGAATCTTTTGTTTTTCGCCCGCCCATCCGGGCGTGCGTCCTCGGTGCTGATCCCTCCATCCTTCGGACTGCGGGGTAGCGCAGTTTATCCTGAGCGGCTGGCTTGCCAGCCAGCCGAAGGGGGCGGGCGGTCGCCCTTGCGGGCCATTGGCCCGACATATCGCCAGCTTCAGGCACAAGAACGGGCTGCAAATGCAGCCCGCAAGCGCGACCGCGCGTCGGCCGGTTAAGCCGGAAGCCAAGCGGTCCGGATGGACCGCGCCCGGCGTCTGAGGGTCTAAAGAATCAGGCGCAGAGGTTCTTGCGGCCACGCTTGCGGCGGGCGCGCAGGACCTTGCGGCCACCAACGGTTGCCTTGCGGGCGAAAAAGCCGTGACGGCGGGCACGCACGAGGTTGCTCGGCTGGAAAGTGCGCTTCATGGGTCGTTCCCTCGAATCTCGAAACAAATAGGGCCGCCAGCACGGGCGGCCATCACATGGGCGCGCAGTTAGTGGAGCACGTGGCCTGAGTCAAGACAGGCGAGGAGCCTCTGGCCCCTTGTCAAAATACTTCGGTTTTGACCGCGTTGCCTGCAAAGGCGCTCGACAAGGGCGATAGGGAAGCTATCACATTGGCAAAATGGGAGTTTTTATTTGGTTTCACTTGTCCAGACCGTTGCCTATCTCGGCCTAGATGCACGGCCCGTGGAGGTACAATGCCAGGTAGCGCCCGGCATGCCGCGCTTCGCCATTGTCGGCCTGCCGGACAAGGCGGTGGGCGAAAGCCGGGAACGCGTTCAAAGCGCGCTCGCCGCCATGGGGCTGGCGCTACCTCCCAAGCGGATCACCATCAACCTTTCCCCGGCGGACCTGCCCAAAGAAGGCAGCCATTACGACCTGCCCATCGCGCTGGCGCTGCTTGCCGCCATGGGCGTGACAGATGCAGAACAGCTTACGGATTTCGTGGCCGTGGGCGAGCTAGCGCTGGACGGGCGGATCGTTCCTTCGCCTGGAGTCTTGCTCGCCGCGCTCCATGCCAGCGAGGAGGAGAAGGGTTTGATCTGTCCCGCTGCGCAGGGCAGCGAGGCGCGCTGGGCGAGCGATGTGCCGGTTCTCGCCGCGCCCGACCTCGTCAGTCTGCTCAACCATCTGAAAGGCACCAGCCGCCTGCCCGATCCCGAACCGGGCGAGGTGGAGGAACCAGACCACGGCCCCGACCTCAAGCAGGTAAAGGGACAGGAAACCGCCAAGCGCGCGCTGGAGATCGCCGCTGCAGGGGGGCATAACCTGCTAATGATGGGGACGTAAAGACCCAGCTGTGTCCAACGTCTGCTATTGGGTGGAAAGCGGACATTGAGCAGAGGAGCGAAGTTAGTGCCATTTCGAGCACTCGGCACCCTATGGTACATTGCTGACAAACGTTCATGGGGAGGGTTTGATGCGCTTGCTGATATTCTGCGTTGCGGTCTTCTTGGGTCAACTTGGCTTTCTTCATTCTGACGCTCGCGCCCAAACCAGCGACGTAGCGCAGAACACTCATCTGCCGAGGCACTACTGGCAGGACATGAGTGCGGCTGAGTTTGCAGAACTCAATATGGAAGAGGTGATTGCTGTCTTCCCAGTGGCCACTATTGAGCAACACGGCCCTCACCTGCCCGTCTGCGCCGATGCTTGCTCAAATCAAGCGACGATTGCCCGGATGTTGGAGTTGCTGCCAGATAATCTGCCTGTGACGGTTCTGCCGATGATCCCTGTAGGCAAGTCCAATGAACACAGCGCGTTTCCGGGAACGCTCACTGTCGGGGAAGAGACACTCCGTCGGTATTGGACGGAAATTGCAGAGTCGGCCCATCGAGCAGGTATCCGTAAGTTGGTCTTCTTCAATAGCCATGGCGGACAGCCTCAAATCCTGGATGTCGTGGCACGAGACCTACGAGTCCGTCACGACATGTTTGTCGTCGTCGTCAATCAATATTCGCTGTTTCCTGACGACCTGTTTCCAGAAGACGAAGGCCGGTTTGGCATCCACGGCGGTAGTGTTGAAACTTCGGTCATGTTGCATCTGCGCCCTGAACTCGTCGACATGGGTAAAGCACAGGATTTCACTTCTTTGGCTGAAGAACTGGAAGCCGATTACGAATTTCTAGCACCGACCGGACCAACACACTTTGCATGGCAAGCGCAGGACCTCAATCCGGCCGGTGTGGTTGGAAATGCGCAAGACGCCGATGCTTCGAGAGGCGAGCAGATCGTCGATTATGCAGCTCACCAACTGCTTGCCATCCTAGCTGAGGTGGATCGCTATCCCCTCAGCAATCTGAGAGATGGTCCCCTAGAACTTCGCGATGCCGCCCAGTGAATGTCCGCAATTGGGTCGTTAGCGGACATTCGTGGGCGGCTGCGATTTGCTGATGATCGGTCCGCCCGGTGCGGGCAAGAGCCTGCTCGCCTCCTGCCTGCCGGGCATTTTGCCGCCGCTGTCACCAGCAGAAGCGCTGGAATCCTCCATGGTGGCTTCGGTCGCGGGCACGTTGGAAGGTGGAAAGATCAGCCGCACGCGCCCATTCCGGGCACCGCACCATTCGGCCAGCATGGCCGCGCTGACGGGCGGCGGGCTACGCGTGAAGCCTGGCGAAGTCTCGATGGCGCATCTGGGCGTGTTGTTCCTCGACGAACTGCCCGAATTCCAGCGCGCCGTGCTCGATTCACTGCGCCAGCCGCTCGAGACGGGCAAGGTCGACGTCGCCCGCGCCAATGCGCATGTCGCCTATCCTGCGCGCGTGCAACTGGTGGCTGCAATGAACCCGTGCCGCTGCGGCCATCTGGGCGATGCGGCGCTCGCCTGTTCGCGCGCACCGCGCTGTGCCGCCGATTACCAGTCCAAGGTCTCCGGCCCGCTGCTTGACCGGATTGACCTGCATGTAGAGGTTGATCCCGTGTCTGCTTCCGACCTTGCCCTTCCACCACCAGCAGAGGGCAGCGCCGAAGTCGCCGCCCGCGTGGCGGCAGCACGCCAGCACCAAACCGCGCGCGGCATCCGTTCCAATGCCGAACTCAAAGGCGATGCGCTGGAGGAACATGCAACACCCGAAGATACGGGTCGGCAATTGCTGCTGCAGGCCGCCGAAGCCATGCGCCTTTCCGCTCGCAGCTATACCCGCATATTGCGCGTGGCGCGCACCATTGCCGACCTTGCAGGCAGCGATGGCGTGAAACGCGTGCACGTCGCCGAAGCGCTCAGCTATCGTAGGCAGGCACCGCGAGCGTGATAAATCAACAGCAGTCGGGTTTCTTCTTTCCCAACTCGTCACGATGCATCCACGCCAGATCGTGCCAACCGATCTCACGATCGTCGGCGGCGCGGATGGTGATAGGGGCGATCGGCTTGCCGTCGCGCGCATCGACCAGGATGAGTTCGGAGCTGACATTGCCACCGAATTTCTCACCCCATTGGCGCAAGGCGAGCATCGCGGGCAGCAGGTTTTCCCCCTTCGGAGTCAGGCAATAGTGGACCTTGCGCCGGTCATCTTCACACCTCTGGCGAACCATGACACCGTGCTCGACCAGCTTGGCGAGGCGGTTGGACAGGATATTGCGGGCGATGCCCAGCTGGCTGGAAAACTCCTCGAAATGATACACGCCGTTGAAAGCGGCGCGCAGGATCAGGAAAGACCAGCGCTCTCCCATGACTTCCAGCGCGGCGGGCAGGCCGCACGTCGCCAGATCCTTCAGCGGTTCACGCAATTTACCCATGGTGTGCACCCGTCATCGCGGCATTCCTACAACCATGTCATCGGAAAGCCAAAAAACATTCTCATTATAGGTTGCATTTCACAACGCTTTTTAAGAGGTAGCGATTCGCAACCAGTTTTTCAATGAAACTTATACATGAGGTTAGACGCGATGTCGCTCCGCCATTTTGCCGCCCCCTTTCTTGCCGCCGCGAGCGTGGCGCTGAGCGTGTCAGCGCTGCCCTTACCCGCCCAGGCGCAAGGCTCCTCGGCCTATTTTCGCGCCGAACTGGCCGTTGCTGCTGAGGAAACCCAGACAATTGCCGGCGGTGTATTGTGGCGTTGCGACGGAACTAGCTGCTCTGCCGCGCAGAACGGCAAACGGCCCTTGCGCGTCTGCCGCGACCTTCAACGCGAAATGGGCGCGATCACGAATTTCGAAGTCGATGGCGAGGCGCTGGACGAAGACAAGCTCGCCCGCTGCAACGGCTGATACGCAACCGTGTCCAGGTCACCGTCTTCCATCGCGGTGATCAACTGGGCCCCGGCGCCCCCATCCGCCGGGGTCCACCTTTCTATCAGCGCAGGAAGCCGCGCGAACGCAGCTCCGCTTCGAGGGTCTCGGCGTCGCTAAACAGGTGGGCATGCCAACCACATGCACGTGCAGCGGCGATATTCTCTTCCCGATCGTCAATGAAGAACAACTGGTCAGCTGCATGGGCAAATCGCTCTTCGGCGCGCCGGTAGATCGCCGGATCGGGCTTTGCGAGCTTCTCCTCTCCCGAGACCAGAATATCCCGGAACCGCAGAAGAATAGGCGCCGTGGGGCGAAATCCCTGCCAGAAATCGGTTCCGAAATTGGTCAGTGCGAATAGCGGCACGTCCTGCTCATACAGCCGATGGACCAGTTCATGCACGCCCGCCACGGGACCGCCAACAGTCTCGTTGAAACGCGTGACATAGGCGTGGATCTCATCGGCATATTCGGGATGGGCGGCGCGCAATTCGCTTGCCAACCTGTCGATCGGCTCGCCTGCATCATGGCGGGTGTGAAATTCGAATGTCAGGACTTCGGAAAGAAAGTGCTCCCGCCGGGCAGGGTCGACAATCAGCCTGTCGAACAGGAAGCGCAGATCCCAATGGAACAGCACATTGCCGACATCGAAGACGACGGCCTTTGGGCCTGCGACAGACGGATGGGCCTCAGACATGCAAAAAGCCCCCGTGTTGGCGGGGGCTTTGCAAGGGACCAGCGCCGCGACGTGATCGCGGTGCGGCCGACATCATTAGCCCTGGCGGGCCTTGAAGCGGCGGTTGGTCTTGTTGATCACATAGGTACGGCCACGACGACGGATAACGCGATTGTCGCGGTGGCGGTTCTTCAGCGACTTGAGGCTGTTGCGGATCTTCATTGCTCTATTCCTGAAAAACAAGCGGCACCGGAGAAACCCCCGATGCCGGAATTCTTGGGGGCGCAGTTATGTCTGTGTCGTCCGAAAGTCAAGCGCGTCAGGCGCTTTCAGGGCGCAATTCGGCCAGTTTCCGTTCCCATGCGAGCGCATGGGTGACGATTTCGTCCAGATCGGCATGTTTCGGCTGCCAGGGCAGCGTCGCCTTGATGCGGCCCGGGTCCGAAATCAGCGAATCGGGATCTCCCGCGCGGCGCGGGGCCATGATTCGATTGATCTTCATATTTGTCACACGGTCCACCGCGTCGAGAACTTCGAGCACGGAGAAGCCGCGACCATAGCCGCAATTCATCGTCATCGAGGTATCGGGAGCCTCCACGAGCGCATCGAGAGCGAGCACGTGTGCCGCTGCCAGGTCGCTAACATGGATATAGTCACGCACGCCTGTGCCGTCTGGCGTGTCGTAGTCCGTACCGAAAACTGAGACACTCTCTCGTTTGCCCAAGGCAGCTTCCACTGCAACCTTGATCAAATGGGTGGCCCCGGCGGTGGATTGCCCGCTGCGCCCCTGCGGATCAGCCCCCGCGACATTGAAATAGCGCAGCGCACAATAGTTGAAATCATGCGCCGCGGCAGTGTCGCCGAGCATCTGCTCGGTCATCAGCTTGGACCAGCCATAGGGGTTGATCGGCTGTTTCGGCAGATCCTCCGACACGGGTGAACTCTCGGGGATACCGTAGGTCGCCGCTGTGCTGGAGAAGATGAAATGCTTCACACCCGCCTGCACGACCGCTTCCATCAACGCACGGCTCTTCACCGTGTTGTTAAGGTAGTATTTGAGGGGGTTCTCAACCGATTCCGGGACAATGATAGACCCGGCAAAATGCATCACTGCACCGATCTGCTGTTCGGAAAAGATCCTGGCCAGCAGTTCCTGGTCGGCAATGTCGCCTTGGTAGAATGCCACACCATCGGGTATGGCGAACTCAAAACCGGTGGACAGATTATCGATAACGGCCACTGGCGTACCGCGATCGCACAACGCCAGTACCGCATGGCTACCGATATAGCCGGCGCCGCCGGTAACAAGAACGGGGAGTTGCTTACTCATGCAAAAGGTACCTGAAAGATCATGACGAACCGGCCACTAACCTCCCCGGCTTCGATTGTCATTGGCAAGCAGCCTGAATTTCACAGCATTGGCCTCGCGCTTATCCTGACTCTCGGCGCGGGCCTGCTGGCGGGGTGTGCCAAGCCTTCCTATGTCTCGCCTGTTTCGGTCACGCGGTTCTCCAATGATGCTGTTGCTGAATTGGGGCAGGGGACGATCAGCGTGATACCAAGTGAAAATACGCAATCGGACAGTCTGGAATACGGCCTCTTTGCTGCAGAGGTTGCCGGCGAGTTGGGATCGCTCGGTTACCTGGTGGTTGATTCCGGTGCGGACCAGCTTGCGGTGATCTCGCTTTCACAGACCGTAAGCCGCCCGCAACGCCGTGGCCCTGTCAGCGTTGGCGGCGGCGCGACGACAGGTTCCTTCGGAACGGGGGTAGGTGTGGGCGTCGGAATCGATCTGTCCGGACCCGACCCCGACGAGATCAGCACACAGCTTTTCGTCGCAATTCGTCCTGCAGATGGCGGGGACAATCTGTGGGAAGGGCGCGCCAGCGGTATCGCAAGCAGCAACAGCCCGCTGGCCGATCCTGCAGCCACCTCGGACCGCATGGCTGAAGCACTCTTCAGCGACTTTCCCGGAGTGTCGGGAGAGACTATCCAGGTGGAATGAGCGATATCCACATCAGCGCCGCCTTCGACAGCGGCAATATCGAAGTCCTGTCGATCGACGGGGCCAGCGCCCGCCTCGCCATTCAAAAGGACAAGGACAGCGACTTCAAACAATGGTTCCATTTTCGCGTGGCCAATTGCGCCGGACGCGAACTGGAACTGAAGATCACGGGCCTGGAGGCCACTGCCTATCCGCAAGGATGGCCTGGCTATCGCGCGTGCTACTCTGAAGATCGCAGCTTCTGGGGTCGCGCAGAAACCAGCTATGACAAGATTGCGGATGGCGGCACTTTGACCATCCGCCATGCCCCGGCGAGCGACCTGTGCGCCTTCGCCTATTTCGCACCATATTCGCATGAGCGCCATCTCGACCTAGTGGCAGAGGCTGCGTTGAGCGAGGGCGTGTCGCATCGCACGTTGGGCCTCACACTCGATGGGCGGACGCTGGATTGCCTCGAGCTCGGCGAAGGCGAGAAACAGGTCTGGCTCTATTGCCGCCAGCATCCGGGCGAAAGCATGGCCGAATGGTGGGCAGAGGGCGCGCTGGAAATGCTGTGCGACGACGCTGATCCCGTCGCCCGAAAGCTGCGACAATTATGCCGTTTCCATATCGTGCCCAGTTGCAACCCCGATGGCAGTTTCCGCGGCCACTTGCGCACCAATGCAGCGGGCGTGAACCTCAACCGCGAATGGGACAATCCCACACCAGAGCGCTCGCCCGAAGTGCTCGCCATCCGCAATGCGATGGACGAGACGGGCGTGCATTTCGCCATGGATGTACACGGCGATGAAGCCATCCCGGCCAACTTCCTGGCAGGGTTTGAAGGCATCCCGTCATGGAATGACGAGCAAGGGGCGGGTTACCAACGCTATCGCACAATACTCGAACGTCGCACGCCCGATTTCCAGACCAGGCTCGGCTATCCGGCAGCAGCGCCGGGAAGGGCCAACCTCTCGATGAGCACCAACCAGGTGGCGGAGCGCTTCGGTGCTTGCGCCATGACTCTGGAAATGCCGTTCAAGGACCATGACCCCATGCCCGATCCCATTCAGGGCTGGAGCCCGGAGCGGTGCAAACTGCTGGCACGCGATTGCCTGGGCGCGCTGCTCGAATGGCTGGAGAGCTAAGGCGCCCTCCAGCCCTTGAGTCACGAGCGCCTATTCAACGCGCGTTCCGGTGAGCGAGAAATTGCCCATTTGCGAAGTTACATCGGCTGTCAGGCTATCGCCATCGACGCTGCCTTCATAAGTGAAGAGCGTCGCACCCTGCCCGCCCGTCACATTGCGCTTGAAGGAGAAATTCGGGCCATCGATCACGACATCGGTGATCGTGCTATCTGGTACATTGCTGGTCGTATCACCGTCCCGGCGGACAATCTCGGCGGTGTAGACATCCCCGTCCTGCGCAATATTGAGCCGCGCCAGATTTGTGTTTCCCTGGATCACGATTTCGGTGTCCCAGCCACCGAGAACCGGCGAATCCTGCGCTGCGGCAGGTGTGGCCATCAGGCTGGCTCCAACGGCGAATACCAAAGCCTCAATCTTCTTCATTATCTTTCCCCCTCCCCAAATGGACTATTCCGCGCGCGTCCCTGTCATCGGGATGGTGCCGAATGTCGTTACTGCTTCAGCGGTCAGTGCGTCTCCTTCCACGGTACCGGAATAGCTGATTTCCATAGGGCCCTGCGGCGTGGTGATACTGCGCTTGAAAGCAAAGGCTGACCCATCGACCGTGACGTCGCTGATCACGCTTTCCATCGCAGGCCCAGCCTGGGCACCGGGCCCTTCCATGGGCGCATCGATCATTTCGATCGAATAGCCGTCTTCACTTTCAGAAACGACCAAGGTGGCTGCAAAAGTACCGAAATCCGTGACCGCTTCGGTGTTCCACGAACCCAGGACCGGCGATTCTTCAGCCATGACCGGTGTAGCAATGAAGCAAGCACCCACGGCAAGCATTGAAATTGTCGATTTCTTCATGCGATTCTTCCTCTCCACTTATCCCAAGAAGAAATGCTAAGTGGAGAGCGCCGTTGCGGCAAATCGAATCTTGTAAGAATGTGTATAGCTAGGCGGTGAAACCGTCGGGCAGCAATTGCGAAAGGCGCCATTCGCGAATGCCTGCGCTGCCCTCCCCCCAAACCACCGGGTCGCTGCCGTCCAAAGCGGCAAGTTCGAGCAGGACCTGGCGGCACCTCCCGCATGGGCTGATCAAGTCCACATCCGGCCCGCTGAGCGCGATCGCCACCAGCCCGCCGCGCTTGCCGTCTGTCATTGCCTTCGCCACTGCTATTGTTTCTGCACAGAGAGACAGACCATAACTGGCATTCTCGACGTTGGCCGCCGTGAGCATCGATCCATCGGCAAATGCCAGGGCAGCGCCCACTCGGAATTGCGAATAGGGCGCATAGGCCTGCTCCGCTGCAGCGCGCGCTGCTGACAACAAGCTCTGTTTGTCCACGCTCATGGTTGCACCACGACCCAGCGTACGGGGCTATCGGTCACTTCATTGCTCAGGCGAGGATTTGCCGTCCACAACCTCCACGGCCTTCCAGCGTAACCAGGCTGGAAATAGGCTTGCTCGAGCCAGAGATTGCGCTCAATCCGGTTTGCAATGCCGTAGCGTTGCTGGAATGCATCCCCCAGCTTGAGGATGGCAGATTGGCCCGTATGCCCTTCGATCTGGTTGAGGAAGGTCGTCAACTCGCTCTCCACAGCAGCTTCCGACACCGGATCGGCACAGTCCACCGCCAGCTTTTCCAGGACGATGGCTGGCGGCAACATGGATGCATCGCGTGGCACAATGGTAACAAAATTGGCCGCCTGTCTTTCTGCCGGGATACAGGGATCATAAGCGTGCAGGACGCCAAAAGGCAGGCCACTGTCCTGCACGGCACGTAGATTGGAGCCCAACAAGGCATCGCGCCCGCTCTCGCCCGAACTCGCTTCCAGATAGACGAAATCGACGCCCGTGGCTGCCATCGCACGAAAGTCCACTGGACCGTCATGCCCGCCCACCAGCACGCCTTGGGTCGGAAAATCTTCGCGCAATGGCATCCAGTGCTGCGCCTGCCACCACAGGTACATGCCGCCCGACGCCGCCAGAAGCAGCACAAGTGCAGCGAAGCGCCAGCGCCAGGGGAATGCCCGTTTCCTGCCCATGATCCGATTACGAAAAGCCTTAAATGTCAGGCCTTGATATGCAGCACGCAGATCAATGTGAAAAGCCTGCGCGCGGTATCGAAATCGGTGACGATCTTGCCTTCGAGGATATTGAGCAGGTGCCGGGTGCCGCGATCATGGATGGCCCGGCGTGTCATATCCAAGGTCTCGATCTCTGCCGCCGTCGCCTTGCGCAATGCCTTGTAATAGGATTCGCAGATGGCGAAATATTCGCGGATCACGCGGCGCAGGCGCGACAAACCCAGCCCGATCGTCCCTGCATCCGCACCTTGGCCATCGCGAATCTGCACCGCGAGCATGCCGTCAACGACCCCCAGATGCAGGTCCCACGGACCCTTGTGCCCATCTGCCACGGCGCGCTGCGGGCGGAATTCGTTGTCCTGCACCAGGTCGCGCAGCGCCACCTCGCGCTCGCATTCTATATCCGCATTGCGCGCAATGATCGTGCTCTCGTCGAGCGAGATCCGGGCGATCCTGTCTGCGGGCGCGGTCGTCAGCATGGCGCTCTTGTCGCAGAGCTTGACGTATGCTGCAATTGCGAAATGGCGCGTAATATTGTTTCCACAGGGTTATCGCCACGCTTATGGCGCGAAGTTCCATTGGCCGCCTTGAACATGATCGCCAATACGCGCATCAAAGGCCGATGTCCGATGAAGACCTGTTGATCCGCTCCGACCCGCAAACTGCCGGCTCCGAGGCGCAAGCTCGCGCGCTGCCCGCCAATCTCGAGGCTGAGGCTGCCTTCCTGGGTGCGGCCCTGATCGACAATCGGCTGTTAGAGGAGCTGACCGTCCCGCTCTGTGCAGACCATTTCTTCGTCCCGCTCCACGCGCGAATCTTCGATCGAATCAATACGCTGATCGACCGCCAGATGGTGGTGACACCGGTTACGCTCAAACCCTATTTCGAAAGCGACGAGGCGCTCAAGGAGCTGGGCGGCACTGCCTATCTGGCGCAACTTACCGCGGATGGTCAGGGCTTGTTGGCACCGCGCGAACTGGCGCAACAAATCTATGACCTCGCCCTCTTGCGCGAACTGGTGAGCGTGGGCCGAAACCTGGTGGAAGGTGCGCTCGATACCTCGGACGAAGTCTCGCCAATGGAAAGGGTGGCCCAAGCCGAAGCCGATCTGTTCAAGGTTGCCGAAGGCGCAACCACGGGCAGCGAGGCGTCGAGCTTCCGCGACGCCGCGCTCACCGCGATCAAGATGGCCGAAGCGGCGATGAATTCGGGCGGCGGCCTGTCGGGCAAGACCACCGGTCTTGATTCGATCGACCAGAAGACCGCCGGCCTGCATAACTCCGATTTGGTGATACTCGCCGGGCGCCCGGGCATGGGCAAGACCTCGCTCGCCACCAATATCGCGTTCAACTGCGCCGAAGCGCACCTCGAGTGGCAGCGTGATGGCGGCGAATTCAACTACGGCGCGCCGGTGGCTTTCTTCAGCCTGGAAATGAGCGCCGACCAGCTGGCCACACGTATCCTGGCCGAACAAGCGGAGATCAGCTCGGAAACTTTGCGCACCGGCAAGATGAGCCGAGAGGATTTCCAGCAACTCTCGCGTGCCAGCCAGCGGCTAGCCGAACTACCGCTCTATATCGACGATACGCCTGCGCTCACCATCGCCGCGCTGCGCACACGCGCGCGCCGGCTCAAGCGTCGGCACGATATCGGCCTGATCGTGGTCGACTATCTCCAGCTGCTGCAGGGTTCGGGTCGGGCGAACGACAATCGCGTGAACGAGATTTCAGAGATCAGCCGCGGCCTCAAGACGCTGGCGAAGGAATTGCAGGTTCCCGTCATCGCGCTCTCCCAGCTCAGCCGTGCGGTCGAACAGCGTGAGGACAAGCGTCCCATGCTCTCCGACTTGCGCGAATCGGGCTCTATCGAGCAGGACGCCGACATGGTCTGGTTCATTTATCGCGGCGATTATTACCACCTTG
>CAJXLD010000046.1 GCA_913055595.1 uncultured Altererythrobacter sp. | reverse complement strand
TAGCCAGTGCCTCCACCCCTTCGACAAAGCCGATCTGTGCCGCCAGCATCAGCGGTGTGATGCCGTCATCGTCGCGAATATTAACATTGGCACCTTGCTGGCGGAGGAAATTGACCCAGGTAACATCCCGCCTTTCCACTACGATATGCAGCGCGCTGCGGCCCGATGTCAGGTCCCGCGCGTTGATTACGGTAGAGCCGGGCGCATCGAGCATTTCGGTGACCTTGTCCCCGTCCTTCTCTTCCACCGCCTTCAAGAACTCGTATCCATCCGAGTAGAATTGCGCTGCAACAGGTGCGGACAGCACTAGCGCCGATGCCAGACCCATTGCCGCTATTGCCCGCTTGAAAGTGACCTTGGCCACCTTGCTCTCCTTGAAAATTCCTGCGGACAGACAATCTGTCCGGCCAGATTCGACCTTGCTGAAGCCGCGTTAGCAGAGCATGAACCGGATTGTCATGTCCATGCCGATTATTGCCCGTATTGCCATCCTGGGTGCGCTTCCCATGCTTGCAGCCTGCGAGCAGCCTGCCCCGCCCCCGCCACTCGAGGGCGCGGCCATAGGTGGCCCGTTCGAACTGGTCGATACAAAGGGCGAGACGGTGAGCTGGAGCGATTTCGACGGACGCTGGCGGATGGTCTATTTCGGCTATACCTGGTGCCCCGATGTGTGCCCCTTCGATCTCATGCGCATGATGAGGGGATATCGGCAATGGGCCGCCGAAAACCCCGAGCTCGCAGACCAAGTCCAGCCGATATTCATCACCATCGATCCGGAACGCGATACCCCGGAAGAAGTGGCCGAGTATGTCGCCAATTTCGGTGACAATCTCATCGGCCTGACCGGCACACCCGAAGCGATCAAGCAGGCGGCAGACAATTTTTCCGTCTTCTATGCACGTGGGCCGGACGATCCTGTTGTCGGCTATCTGATGCAGCATTCGAATGCGGGCTATCTGATGGACCGCGATGGCGAACCTATCGCCCTTTTGCCGGTGGACGAATCCCCACAGGGCGTGGCGGACCAGCTGGAACTGTTCGTGCGATGAGGGAACGCTTCTGGGAACTTCCACTCGAAAAGCTGACACGGGACGAGTGGGAGGCGCTGTGCGATGGGTGCGGACGCTGCTGCATGCACAAGCTGGAAGATGAAGATACGGGCGAGATCCACGAAACAAATGTCGCCTGCAAACTGCTCGACCCAGAAACCGCACGCTGCACAAATTACCGCCATCGCAAGGCCTTTGTGCCCGATTGCCTGCGCCTGACCCCAGAACTGGTGAAGAAGGTGCGCTGGTTGCCTGCCACCTGCGCCTATCGCCTGCGCGCCGATGGCGATCCGATACCCGAATGGCATCACCTGCTCACCGGCAGCCAGGAAGCGATGCGCAAGGCGGGCGTGGCCGTATCGGGCCGCGTAATAAGCGAAGTCGATGCCGGACCCTTGGAACATCATTTGATGGATTGGGGCGAATGATCGACTGGCTGCAGGAAGATCACCGCAATCCGCAGGTTGAACTGGCGGACCGCATCCTGCCCATTGCGATCCGCCGCCATCCGCGCGCCAGGCGCCTGACCATGCGGCTCGCCCCTGACGGCGAGGAATTGCGCGTCACTTTGCCGCGCTGGGGACGCACCCGCGACGCGCTGGTCTTTGCCCAGGCACGCAAGGACTGGATCGAACAGCAGCTTGCCAACATCCCGCAAAAGCTCCGCATAGAGCCCGGTGCCGCGTTCCCCTATCGCGGATGGAGCTTGCAGATCGACTGGCAGGAAAAGGCTCACCGCAAGCCGCAACTAAAAGAAGACCGGCTGGTTCTGGGCGGCCCGTCCGATGGTCTGACCGGACGCATTCGGCGCTGGCTGGAAGGAGAGGCGCTCGATCATATGGCGCACGACCTTGCCCATTATTGCGAGCGCGACGGACAGGACATCCCCGACCTGCGCCTCAGCCGGGCGCGCAAACGTTGGGGCAGCTGCACGGGCGAGCGTGACAGCGGGCGCTGCATCCGTATCAACTGGCGATTGATCATGGCGCCCGACCATGTTCGCCGCTCGGTGGTGGCGCATGAGGTGGCGCATTTGACGCACTTCGACCATTCGCCCGCCTTCCACGCACGGCTAGACGCGATCTATGATGGCGATCTTGCAGAGGCCGACCTCTGGCTCAAGCAGCAGGGCCGCACACTTTACGCCGCATTTGGCTGATCACGCCGCCGGGGCTGGCGCTCACCCGCCCCAGCGCCTATCTGTGCGCACATGAAACAATTCCTCCGCCGTATCTCGCCGAAGAGGGCCGTGCTCGATTTCGCCGAGCAATGGCGGCAACCGACCGAGCATCGCTGGCCGATACTGGGCGTGGCGGCGGCGGCGACCTTTGCGCTATTCATGCTCTTCATCCCCGAAAGCCAGCGTATCGAACCCGCAAGGCCCGAAGTGATCTTCATCTCGACGTGGGAAGATGGGCGTACGCAGCAGCAGATCATCGCTTCGAACTGTGCCAACCAGCAGTTGAAGGACGCGCTGGAAGAGCGGCTGGCGCAACGCGCCGAATTGCGCCGCGATATCTATATGGCACTGGGCCGCGCGACCTTTATCGATGTCGATGCGATCGAGGCCGAAGCGCAGGCCGAACGCGATCGCGAGAGCGAAGAGCAGGAGGCCGGCCGCGCCAGTTTGAGTGCAGAGGCGGCGGCAACGGCCCGCTCCGTCGAAGAATTCTGCGCTTCCGCGCTGGAAGGCTCCCTTGGCTGAGGACACGCGTTGGCTCGATGCAGCGGCAAGCCTGGCTGCAAGGGGTCGCCCGCTCTCTGCTCCAAACCCCGCGGTTGGCGCGATCATTGTGAATGACGGTATTGTCCTTGGTCGCGGCCGGACCGCACAAGGAGGGCGCCCACATGCCGAAGCGGCAGCTCTTGCGCAGGCTGGCGAGGCGGCGAATGGTGCCACGCTTTATGTCACACTCGAGCCCTGTGCACATGAATCTACGCGAGGTCCCGCCTGCGCCGATCTTGTCGCTGCATCCGGCGTCGCGAGCGTCGTCATCGGATGCGGCGATCCCGATCCGCGTACAAATGGCAAGGGTATTGAGCGCCTGCGCCAGGCGGGCATCGACGTCCAAGTGCTCGGCCATGCCCCCAGCCGCACCAGCCTGGCCGGATTCCTGACGCGCGAGACCGTGCGACGCCCGCATGTGACGCTCAAGCTGGCGGTAAGCCGCGACGGGTTTATTGGGCCGCTTTCAGGGGAGCCTGTTGTCATTACCGGCGAGGCAGCCCGCGCCCATGTCCATCGCGAAAGGGCGCGCGCCGATGCGATCCTTGTCGGTGCGGGCACGCTGCGCAAGGACGCGCCTCGGCTCGATGTGCGCCTGCCAGGACTAGAAGATCGGTCACCCCGCCGCTTTGTTCTGACGCGCGGGCAGGCGCCCGAGGGTTGGCTGACGCTCGCCAGACCTCAAGACATTCACGAACTGCTGCCCATGCAATATCTCTATATCGAAGGCGGCGCGGAAACGGCCGCGGCCTTTCTGCAAGCCGGGCTGGTCGATCTGCTGCAGGTTTATTGCGCGCCGCATGACCTGGGCGAAGGCATCCCGGCCTATGGAACGCTGGGTCCTGCTCCCGGCGGCGCGCCACCGCCCGGCTTTACCTGCGTTGACCGGCGGCGCATTGGCAGCGATATGCTGTTCGCCTACCGGCCGGACCAGACAGGGGATTAGAGATGTTCACCGGCATCGTCACCGCCATCGGAACGATCACGAAAGTGGAACAACACGGCGATCTGCGCGTGCAGATTTCCTGCCCTTTCGACCCGGCGGATATCGCCATCGGGGCATCCATCGCCTGTTCGGGGGTGTGCCTGACCGTGGTCAAGCGGGGCGGGGAAAAGGGCGATGCCTGGTTCGCCGTTGATGTCTCTACAGAGACCGTATCACGTACGGCCAAAGACATGTGGGGCGAGGGCGCAAAAGTGAACTTGGAACCATCCCTGCGTATTGGTGACGAGTTGGGCGGCCATATCGTAACCGGTCATGTCGATGCCGTGGGCCGCGTGCATGACTGGCAACCGGAAGGTGATTCGATGCGCGCCACGATTGCCGCGCCAGCGGAGCTTGCCCCCTTCATCGCCTCCAAGGGATCGGTGACGGTGGATGGCGTGTCGCTGACAGTCAATTCGCTGAATGACCGACCCGACGGATCAGTCCATTTCGGCCTCAACATCATCCCGCACACGGCAGAAGTCACCACGTTAGGTGAGCTGCGTCAGGGAGGCGAGGTCAATTTGGAAATCGATGTGGTCGCGCGCTATCTCCAGCGTATGGCGAGCCTGCGGGAATAGGCAGCGAGCAATCCCACAGGACATGCAGCGGTCCTGCCGTACGGCGCGCAATCGCCACAAAAAACCTCCTCCCGCAAGAACGGGAGGAGGTAAAGGTGTAGAACGATCATTCAGATCGTCCTCGGGTCGCAAAGTGATATTAGCCTCCAGCCAGCTCTGAGTCAGCAAGAAACCGAGCGAATGAGCCTCTCGTCAGGGCCGCAAGTCGAAAAATGGCGCAAACTGTAAAACTTTTGGCGCGTTTTGCATACCGGCATTCATCACTCTGTCGTAATTTGTATCAGTCTTCACACGTTCGGCATGACAATGAGCCTTGGCCGAGCTGGTGGATTTTTGAAGTCAGGTCGTCCTCGGGTCGCACGGGACAAGCATTTCAAGCCCTCGCAGAAGGTCGCCCAGCATATCGGCGTGTGAAGACACCTCTCAAGATGACTGCTTAAGTCGACGACCGGATTTGCGTCGTTTCCTACCCAAAGCTGTGGTAGCAAGCCGGACTTGGCATGAACAAGTCCACGCACTCCGAACTGCAAATGAGGGTTTTGTCCCTCAAAGGTTATGTCGAGGTATGCAAGCTCCTCGGCGTGGACGGATTCGAGCTGTTGAAAAGCGTGGGCATTCGTCCGAGCGATCTCGATTTCCCGGAAAGACGCCTTCCGGCGCAGCTCGTCATCGATGCACTGGAACTGGCTGCAAACAAATCCAGCAATGACAGTTTCGCCATACTGATGGCGCGCCGCCGATCATTTTCCGATCTGGGGTCGCTCGCCATTCTGATGCAGCACCTCGAAAGTCCAAGACAGGTGATCGAAGCAGCAATCCAGAACCGGCGTCAGTTTAACGATTTACTGCAGGTAGCGATCGACGTGGACGAAACCGAAGCACAGATAAGCTGGGACCTCTACCCCGCGCAAAACGCCAGACAAGCCGTCAACCTCGGCATTTCATTGGCCTTTCTGCTGCTGACCGGTGCTTCAGGAGGGAAATGGCATCCCAGAGCCGTCCATGTCACACATTCTGCGCCACAGCGTATTGAGCTTTGGCGCGAATTCTTCACCTGCCCGCTTGAGTTCGACAGCCACTTCAATGGCTTCACCTGCAATTTGGAAGCCCTGGATTCGCGCAATCCGAGGGCCGATGCCCTGATGGCGAACCACGTTCTCGAACTGCTTAAATTCAGCCCGATTTCCAGGCGCGACGAGCCATGGCTCGATCAAATGCGCCGTACGATTGAACGCCAATTGCCGGAGGGGCGCACCTCCTTGGGCGAAGTTGCCCGCTCAGCAGGGCACAGTCCAAGGCATTTTCAACGGCTGCTGCAGGAGAACGGTACGAGCTTCGCAAAACTCAGGGATGAGGTGCGCCTCTCCGTGGCGCAGAGGCACCTGCAGACGTCCGACCGGTCCATTGCCGATGTGGCAGACATGGTTGGCTATGCCTCGACGGCAGCCTTTTCCCGATGGTTTGGCCAATGCGTGGGCATGCAACCGTCAAAGTGGCGCGCGCTCAACAAACGCTAGGAACTGCGTGAAAGAACCGGGCCAGACTGAAATGGGGCCCGACAGAATACGTCTGTCAGGACAGAGCAAGCTGCACAAATTTGGGTGGCCCTTTTTCTCCGCCGCTCCATTGTTGCGCGAGCGGGTAGGAACCCGAGCCCAGCGCCGCAAGCGGCATGCCGGCTTCTGCCAAGGCATAAGGCGAAACGCGGTGACGTGTCATCAAGCCGCCAAAGCCATCGCTGATCAGCTTTGTCTCGAACTCCAGCCCCTGGCTGTTCTCGTTGGTGTGCACCACCTTGCTCACCACCAGCTGTCCGCTGCCAAGATCGAGCACGACCTGGGTGCCGACCGGCACATCGGCCAGTCCTTCGATCCGCGCACCTGTGGGAGAGAGGTTGCGCAACATCACGTCATAATAGTGATCTTCGTGGATCAGTCCGATCTTGCGGAACACGGAGATGCGGTCAGCGCGATAACGCGGGGGGCCATCGGGCGTGAAAGTCAGCTTGGATTCGGCAAAGCGTTGGAGCAGCTCTTCCTGCGTCAGGGGCTTGGAGTAGATATATCCCTGGATCAGGTCAGCGCCACGTTCCTTGACCAGTTTGAGCTCATCCATCGCTTCAACGCCTTCGGCCACGGTTTCCATGTCCAGCGCCTTGGCCAGGGCCACGATGGCAGAAATGATCGCCGGATTGGTGTCGCCGGATTCGGTACAACCTCGCACGAAGCTCTGGTCGATCTTGATCTTGTTGAAGGGCGCGCGCTTGAGATAGCCGAGCGATGAATAGCCCGTACCAAAATCATCCATGGCCAGACGGACGCCCATCTTCTTGAGCGCGGCAAAGGTCTTGTCGACCGCCTCGACATTGCCGACGAAGACACTCTCGGTGATCTCCAGCTCAAGCCGTGAAGGAGCCAGCCCGCTGGATTTGAGCGAGGCTGCTACCTGCCGGGTAAAATCGGCATTCATGAACTGCTTGGCCGAGACATTCACCGCCACGCAGATTTCGCCGGGCCATTCCACCGCATCCATGCAGGCCTGGCGCAGCGCCCAGTCCCCCAGCCTGATGATAAGGTCGGTCTGCTCGGCAACGGGAATGAAGACCTCGGGGGAAATGCGCCCCTTTTCGGGATGCTCCCAGCGCATGAGGGCTTCGAAGCTTTTCACTCCATTGTCGGAAGGATCGACGAGCGGCTGGTAATTGATCTCCAGCTGCCCTTTTTCGAGCGCATCGCGCAAGTCTTCCTCGATGGTCGCGGCATGCGATGCATTGTCCCTGAGTTCGGAGCGATAGAAGCAATAAGTGCCCCTGCCGCCGGCCTTTGCGGCGTAGAGAGCCAGGTCGACGGCCCCGACCAGCTCGTCAGCTTCGATCCCGTCATAGGGTGCGATGGCTATACCTACTGAAGCCCCGATTATCGCGCGCCTGCCATTCAGGGAATAGGGCTGCGAGAGCATCTGGATGATCCTTTTGGCCAGTTCGCTCAACTCTCCGCGATCATCCAAATCGGGCAGGAGAATCTGGAATTCGTCGCCGCCCAGGCGCCCAACTTCGCCGCTGTCCTTGATCAGTGCACAAAGCCGTTCCGCCACTTGTTTGAGCAATTCGTCCCCAGCGGGATGGCCCATCGTGTCATTGACCTGCTTGAAGCGGTCGAGATCGAGCATCATCAGCGCGCAACTGCGGCCGGCAGTCTTGAATGCGTTCAGCGTGCTGGTGAGCCGCTGCTGCAGGCGCCTGCGATTGGCGAGGCCGGTCAGCTCATCATATTGCGATTGCCGCGCGACATTCTGTTGGTGCCGGAATTCGCTGGTAATGTCGGCAGAGATGCCGCGATAACCGCAAAACGCGCCCTTCTTGTCAAAATAGGGACGCGCAGAGATCTGCCACCAGCGAAGCGACGCAGCATCTTCTCCGGGACTGATCTCGACAATCTGGTCGGTGATCTTGGCCTGGGTGCGCATCTTGAATGCAAGCGAGCGCTGCGTGTCGCCATCATCCTTGAGGCTGCATTCCTTGAAGACCGAAGTGAGTTCCATTCCGATCAGCTTTTCGCCGTCAGAACCAAGGGATTCCTTCGCTTTCTCAGACAGGTAAATCAGTTGTCCGTCTGCATTGGTTGCCCAGAACGAACCGACGCCAGCCGCCTCGATCTCTTTCAACAAGCCGGCATGCGCCGAGCCTGTTAGCGGTACCACCGGCGAGCGACCTCCCCGCTGCCCGACAAACGGAAATGACATTGCGACCCCCTCGTAGACCCTTGTTTTTTGTAGCCATCCTTATTGATGGTCGAACAAGAAATCCTTGAAGAAGCTAGATTAGTCTCCAAAACCTTGCGGAATGGTTACCGCCATTTCACCATGCCGCTGAGGGAAAGCCGCAATTGGCTGACCTTCTCCCGGGCAAGTCTTGGTTCTGGCGGGCCTGATCAGCCGCTGACGGCAGCCAACGCATCGACAAACTTGTCGATATTGCCCATGGTGAGGCCCGCTACATTGATGCGGCCCGAACCTGCCATATAGACGCCGTGATCCTCACGCAGGGCAAGGATCTGCTCCTTGCTTAGCGGCAACATTGCGAACATGCCCTGTTGCTGTCCCAGCGGAACGAGGTTGACGCCACCCGCATTTGAAGCGGCAGCCAGCTTCTCGCGCACCTGGCGGATGCGCGCGCGCATGGAATCGAGCTCCTCGGTCCACTGCTTTGTCATCGCTGGATCGGTCAGCGCCATGCGCACGGCAGAAGCACCATGATCGGGCGGCATGGACCAGTTGGCACGGGCCAGCGCATAGCCGTTGGACATGGCCTTGGCCGTGACCGCCGCATTGGCGCCGAGCACATAGAAGGCGCCCACACGGTCACGATAAAGGCCGAAGTTCTTGTCGCAGCTATAGGCGATCAGCGCCTCGGCAACCGATGCGACGACCTTGCGCGTACCATAGGCGTCTTCTTCCATGCCCTTCCCCAGCCCTTGATAGGCAAGGTCGATAATCGGCAGCACGCCGGTCTCGACCAGCAGGCCAGCGATCTCGTCCCACTGTGCATCGCTGTAATCGACGCCGGTGGGGTTGTGGCAGCAGCCATGCAGCAACACGGCATCGCTTGGGCCGGCAGAACGCAGCGCGTCGCGAAGCGCATCCATATTGGCCGTGCCATCAGCGGCGGCGTGTTCGAAGCCGACCATCTCCACGCCGGTATCGGCCAAAATCTGCGCGTGGTTGGGCCAGCTGGGCGTACCCATCAGGATACGGGTGACACCGGCCTTCTTGGCCATGGCCACGGCCAGGCGCACTGCGCCGGTACCGCCCGGAGTCTGCATGCCATCGATCCTTCCGCCGAAGGAAGGATCATCGCCGGCAAAGATATGCGGCATCAGTGCATGGACAAATCCCATGTCTCCTTCGGGGCCGAGATAGGCCTTGGTGTCCTGCTCGGCGACCAGCTTGGCTTCTGCTGCCTTGATACAGGCAAAGACCGGCGTGCCGCCTTCGGAGGTGCGATAGACGCCCACGCCGAGGTCGATCTTGTCGTCCCTCGGATCGGCATCATAGAGCTTGATCAGCGCGAGCAGCGCGTCGGGCGGTTGTTGGTCGAGTCTATCCAGCATGATGGCTCGCCCCATGCCGCTGCGCGCGCGCCATCGCAAGGTAGAATCTGGTCCGATCGGTCGGTTTTTCTCAGAAATCAGAAAGGCAGCCAACGCTGCTTGCGCGAGAACTTCATATAACCCGCATTGACCCCCAGCCGCAGGCCTGCCCCGACGCGGATCGGGATCAGCACGATATTGCCGCGGCGCATGTAGCTGGCGTGGAAACCGCCCACAAAATAGGCCTGCCCCTCTCCCGCAGGAAAGCGTTCGAAAAGATCCTCGGTGTCGTACAGATTGTATACCAGCACAAAGGTGTTGCCGGCATTGGCTCCCGCGTCAAAGCCGATGGAAGGGCCGGTCCAGTAGACCGGCATATTGCCTTCGATCGCATGGTAGAGCGTGCCCGACCCGTAACGCAGGCCGAGGATGAAGGCACCGCCGCCCTCGCGCCCGACAATATAGCCATTGGGCTCCCCCTGCTCATCCAGAAGGTCCTCTATCAGCCGGGCAATACCCTCCGCGCCCTGGCCAAAGACACCTTCGGCCGCGCCGATGAGATCATCCTTGCCGTAAGTTGGTTCGGAAGTGGCAACCGCGGTTGTCGGCGCGGCCTCTGCTGAAGCCGTTTCTTCGGGCGCTGGATAGCTTTCCGACGGAAGCTCTCCAGTGGCATCGACGGGCTGTCCGTACCGCGGGCTCGGCGTGGCAATGGGCGCGGAAACGCGGGAAGGTTCCTTGGCGGAAAGCTCCTCGCCAGTTTGCGCGAGATCGGCATCGATCGCCATGTCCGGGTCGACAGTCTCGATCGATTGCGCCGCAATGGGCGTAGCGGCAAGGCCGGCCAGCAGCGCAATGGCAAGGCCGATCGCCCCCTTGCGGCACTTGTCTGCAAACCGGATCAACATGGGTCTGTCCTTCTCTTTTGCTCCGCCAACTCGCAGGGCGCAGCCTTTCATCACGCATCAGAATCCCTCGCGTGTGAAGCGGCAATGAACGCGCGGCCACCTGAGTCCCTTTTGCGGCGAGTTGAATCAATTGTGCGACCCGATTGCCGCTTTGAAACAATTGCCCGGCACCACTTGCGAGGCGCCCAAGCCATGGTTATAGCGCGCCCCTGTTCGCCGCTTAGGCATCTGGGCGAATGCGGAGACGTGGGTGAGTGGCTGAAACCAGTTCCCTGCTAAGGAACCATACCTCTATCGGGGTATCGAGGGTTCGAATCCCTCCGTCTCCGCCACCCCGACCCTCCTGCAAAGCTACGAAATTTCGGCTCCTGAGCGCTTGACGCAGATTCGCCCGCATTTCGTCATATGAGAGTCACATCAGCCTGCCACTTGCCTGAAATCACGGCAAGGGACACATTCTATGAATCGGGTCAGTATCGTCACAACGGACGAGGCAGCAGCCCGCTTTGACAAGTTTTCCAATGGTGAGACCGAATTCCAGTTCGGCCTGTTGACCTCGGAAGGGCCGCAGCGGCTGGTCGAAGGATCGGTCTGGGCCTTTGTCGACTGGGTGATGGACGATTTGTCCGGCCTCGAAATGTGCCGCCGCCTTCGTGCCGATCCACGGCTCGCCGAAGCGCATGTGACCATGGTGCTCGAAGCCGACGATGCCGAAGACCGGCGCCGCGCGCTCAAGGCCGGGGCTGACGATTACGCAATTGGCCCGCTCGACCGCCAGACCATGCTCGACAGGGTGTTGGCCTTGCAGGCCGTGGGCACGCGCCCGATCGGCGCCCAAACGCTCGAGTTGGGTAATCTGCAGATCAATATCGCGGGCGAGCAAGCGCGCTGGAAGAAGGCGCTGATTCCGCTGCGTCCGAACGAATTTCGCGTGCTGCGCTTCATGGCTGAAAATCCCAACCGCATATTAACGCGGCAAGAATTGGTCGATGCCCTGGGCAAGGCGGGCGACCCCGAATATCTGCGCACGGTGGATGTGTGGATCAAGCGCCTGCGTTTCGGCCTGCGCGAAGTGGGTGCCAGCCACATCCTGCGCACCGTCCATGGTAAGGGCTACGTGCTCGACCTTCCCTGACCGGGCTCGCCTGTTCCCGCCGCCGGATCGCGAATGACCGACCCGGCGGCAAGAGCTCAGAACGTTATCGAAAGCGAAGCCGCCAATTCGGTACCGACATCGTAGGTGTTGATCTCGACCCGGTCGGTTCCATTGGTCTGGAATTCCTGGTTGCCGCGCCCGAAAATGTTGCGCGCTTCGAGAGAGAGTTCCGTTTCCACACCGAACAGGGTGAGTCCCTGGCGATAGACAAGGTCGACCGTCACCCCCGGATCTTCGACGATATCGGGCAGGCCGGCCGTGCCGCGGCTGGTCACGCGCTCGCTGGCGTAATTGAACAGCACGGTGAATTGTTGCAGCCGGTCTATATCCTCCAGGCTGATCTGGAAGTTCGCCAAATGGTCTGACTGTCCGGTTAGCGGACGACCATCGAGGAACAGGTTCGTCGCAGGAGTCGGACCGCCCGGGAAGAGCTGTGTCACGTCACCGTCCTGCACCGAAATATCCGACTGGGTATATGAGTAGTTGGCGAAGAACAGCAGTTCCTTGCTCTCGAAAAAGCCACCCAGATTGTACAGGTCCTGCGTATACTGCAGGTCGGCCTCGATACCCCACAAGGTGGCCTTGGGCGCATTGGCGAAGCTGGTCAGCTGGCTGTTGTCCGAGAAGGTGGAGAATGCTTCGATCGGATTGTCGATATCCTTGTAGAAGCCGGCCACCGAAATCCGGTCCGTTCCGCCGAGGTAATATTCGGCGCGCACTTCGAAGTTGAGAAGCTCGCTATCGGTCAGCAGCGGGTTGCCGTTGAACTGGCGGTTCGATTCCGGATCGTAATAGGTCTGGAAGATCAGTTCGCGGAACTGCGGACGCGCTATGGTGCGGCTGGCGCTGGCACGCAGCTGGAGGTCATCCATGGGCTCGACAGTAATTGTCGCCGCAGGCAGCCAGTAATCCTCGCTAAGCGATGTCGCGCTTCCCGAATTGAGCGGCGTGGCGAATACCTCCACCGGCGTTACCGACTGCTCTGCATCCTCATAGCGCACGCCAAGGTCGATCGTAACCATGTCGAGCGGTTGCATGGACACTTTGCCGTAGCCGCCATGGATCAGCAGCTCCGCCTGGAAGGCCGGGTCGCTTTCGGTGGATTCGATCAGGCCGATATTGAAGGCATCGATGATCGCATCGCCCAGCAACAGGTCAGGTCGCAACAGGCCCACCGCATCGGGGAAATCGGTGGAGGCATCGAAAAGGAATTCGCGCCGCTCCGAATAGCGATCAGTGTCGCTATAGGCGTAACCGACATTG
>CAJXLD010000045.1 GCA_913055595.1 uncultured Altererythrobacter sp. | reverse complement strand
TACGGCGACCACCGAGATCTACACTCTTTCCCTACACGACGCTCTTCCGATCTCTGGCTCCAGGACGAACGCCCTTTCGCGGAATAGGGGGTGCGGAATCGCAAGGTCAGGCGCATCGACAATACCTCCGCTCCACAGGATGATATCGAGGTCGATCACGCGCGACCTCCAGCGCTGGCCGCGCCTTACCCGCCCCAGTTGCGCCTCCAGCGCCTGCAGGGAATAGAGCATCTCGTCGGGATCGAGGCGACTTTCGATGGCCAACGCGGCATTGGCATAGCGCCGCTGCGAAGGGCCCTCGGGCGCGCTGTCGATGATCGGTGAGCGCGCCAGCACTTCTCCGAGTGTGCCATCTAGGAAATCCATTGCCGCCGAGACCACTTCGCGTGGGCTACCGAGCCGGGGATGGCGCTGATTGGAACCGAGCGCGATCAGGTAGTAATCGCTGCTCAAATGTCCTCCGCAATCCGGCCATAGAGTTGCGGGCGACGGTCGCGGAAGAAGCCCCAGCTCGCCCGGTGCTTGCGCGCCGCATCGAGATCAAGCGTGGCGGTGAGCACGCCCGTTTCTTCCGCGCCGAATTCGGCGAGATAATCGCCCCATTCGTCGCAAATAAAGCTGTGGCCATAGAATCGCTGGCCGTCCTCCGTCCCGATACGGTTGGCAGCTACCACCGGCATGCAATTGGACACGGCGTGACCGATCATGGCGCGGCACCACATGCGGCTGGTGTCCATATCCGCATCCTTGGGCTCGGACCCGATGGCGGTGGGATAGAACAGCACCTGCGCGCCCTTGAGAGCCAGTACGCGGGCGGTTTCCGGATACCACTGGTCCCAGCAAATGCCGATACCGATACGCGCACCGAAAACGTCCCACACCTTGAACCCGTCATTGCCGGGGCGGAAATAGAACTTCTCCTCATAGCCGGGACCATCGGGGATGTGGCTTTTGCGATAGGTGCCCATGATCTCCCCGTCGGGACCGATCATGGCCAGCGTATTGTAATAGTGGTGCCCCTCGTGCTCGAAGAAGCTGGTCGGGATGGCGACCTTCAACGCCTTGGCCAGTGCCTGCATGGCGATGACGGAGGGATGCTCCGTCGTGGGCCGGGCAAGCGCGAAGAATTCATCCTTCTCCTCGCGGCAGAAATAGGGGCTGGAGAATAGTTCCGGCGGCAGGATCACCTGCGCGCCCGCGCCCGCCGCCTGTTCGACGAGCGCGGAAACGGCAGCGATGTTCTCCTGCTCGTCCCAGGATCCCAGCGGGAGTTGCAGCGCGGCGACGGAAAGCGTGGTCATGCCACGCCCATATTCCCCCGCCGCGCCAGTGTAAATCTATCTACGCTTGCGGAATAGCAAGGTCATGCGATCGCTCTCGCCAATTGCCCGCAGGTAGGCGCGCCGATCCTCGTCGCTCTCCGGCGTGCCGACGAAATTGGGCGGCAGCGCCCAGACGCCCACTTCGAAGTCCGAAGGGTCAGCACGATTGTTGTTCACCGGGCTGGAGCCGACGAATTCGAAACCATGCAGTTCGAACAAGGCGATCACATCTTCCTCTTGCTGGTAGCCTTTGTCGCCAAAGGTTTCGTCGACCGGTGCATTGCGCCTTGCGCGATGCTGGACCACCCCAAGCAGGCCATCGTCCTTGAGCATGGAGCGGGCCGTCATCGCCACTTCATGGAACCAGCCGAAGCGGCGCATATTGTGCACTTCGCGGAAGATCAGGAAGCGATCGATCGTGCCCTGCAATTCCTCGGGCACATTATCGGTAATCACCCCCAATACGCGCGCGCCGCCTTGGGGCACCCATTGCGCAACTTGCGAGGGAAGACGCGTAGGCGTTTCGCGATAGGTGTCCCAATAGCCGCCGAACTTCGAATTCAGCCAGGGATCGACGCCGATATATGTCCCTTCATTGCTGAGATAGGGAACCAGCACGCGCGTGTACCATCCGGTAGCAGGCATGAAGTCGGCCACGGTCATGCCGGGTTCAACCCGGAAGAAATCGAGTGTTTCGGCCGGATGGCGATAGCGATCGCGCGGTGCGTCCTCCGCGCGATGGGGTGATGCGAGCACCTGCTGCATGTGCTGGGCAGGCGTAAGAACAACGGGCGGAGCTTCCGGCACGGGCTGCGGCTGCTGCACTTCGGGCTGGACTTCTTCCTGTTCCGGCGCCTCTTCCGGGCCAAGCAAGCCTTGCAGTACACCGCGCAACACCCTTTCACCGGTTGACTGGTTTTGCGCCAAAGCGGGTGATGCCGTAACCAGCAGGGTGGCAGCGGCGAAACATGTGGTCAGGGCACGCATGGGAATCCTCTCGATCAGTCTATGCCGCCAAGTCTATCTCTCTGACAGTGGATGACAAGATGCTGATCGATCCCCATCTTTGCCAACACAAAGGAATTTTGCATGACCAGCGAAGAGGCAATCATTGCCGGCGGATGCTTCTGGTGCACAGAAGCGGTGTTCAACGATGTCACTGGAGTTACCGGAGTCGAAAGCGGCTTTATCGGCGGCTCTGTAGACAACCCGACCTACAAGCAGGTCTGTTCGGGCAGCACCGGCCATGCCGAAGCGGTGCGGGTGACCTATGATCCGGCGCAACTTTCCTATGCCGATATTCTCGACATGTTCATGGGCACGCATGACCCGACGCAGTTGAACAGGCAAGGTAACGATGTGGGCACGCAATATCGCAGTGCCATCTTTCCGCTAGACGATGTCCAGCGCACCGAAGCCGAAGCGGCCATCACGCGCTGGAATGCAGAGCATCCGGGGCAAGCGGCGGTGACCACCATCGAAGGGCCCGCGACATGGTATCCGGCGGAGGATTACCATCAGGAATATTGGCAGGGCGAAGGGCAGAGGAATCCCTATTGCCTGGCAGTGATCCCGCCCAAGCTGATGAAGCTGCGCAAGAGCTTTGCGGAGAGGGTGAAGGGCTAGGCCTGCCGATCAGCGACCAAACAGGCGGTTCCAAATCCTGCCGAGCAGGCTGGCACCGCGAGTATGGCGATCTTCTTCCATCTGGTAAACGCGGGCGCGGAGCGAGTTTCTCGGCGCCGGGGGCAGTTCGGGCTCCGGTTCCGGCACAGATTCGGGAACGAAGGCTTCGACCTCTTCCACGTCCTCCTCGGCGAATGACAAGGGGGCCTCTTCGTCGAGCTTGGCTTCCTCGATTGCAGGAATTGCCAGCTCGGCCGGATCCTCGGTTTCGCCCTGCTCGGTTTCCGGCTGGGGCCATTCGGCCTCGGGCGTTTCCCATTGGTCCTCTTCGAAGGCGGGAGAACTATCTGCCTCGACAGTATCCGCCTCTTCAGCGATGGCAGGTTCGACCTGCTCGGCCAACGGGTCTTCTTCGGGCGCGTCTTTTTCGGCGATTTCCTGATGTACTTCGAGCGGCTGCGGCGTCCATTCAACTTCGGGCAATTCTGAAACGGCTTCATCCGACATTTCGGACTGGACGTCTTCATCAATCGCATCCCAAGCCTGTTCGGCGTCGCGCTCCATCTCGGAAGATATCTCGGGTGCGCGCCAGCTCTCTTCGGTCTCAGATACAGTTTCAGGTCCCACATCCGGCTCGTGCGCAGCTTGCGGCTCATGCTCCGCTTCAGCTTCTGGTGCGGACCAGTCGCCTGCATCCAGTTCAGGCTGCACCTCGTCTGCGGGAATCGGCGCGTCGGGAACAATTTCCTGTTCCGCGGCTTCGGGCAGGTCTTGCAGATCCCCGCCTTCTGGCTCGACCGATACCGGTTCCACTGCGTCCGGCTCGGATTGGGCAGGCTCGACGGCCTCGGGCTGGAAGGGCTGGGGCTCCAGCTGTTCCGGTTCGGTGTGGAGAGGGTCCACATCTTCCGGCTGGAGTGAGACAGGCTCTTCCGGTTCCGGTTCAGACTGAAGTGGCTCGAGAGCTTCTGGTTCTGAGTTGAACGGCTCTGCATCCTCCGGCTGGAAAGCGACCGGCTCGTTTTGCTCCGGCTCAGGATCGAAGGATGCTTCTGCCTCGGCAGGTTCCTCTTCCGACTGGATCGGAAGAGCACGCATCTTCTTGAGCTGCTCTTCGATCGAGGGGATCGATTCTTCGTCGTCCGGATCTCGCTCTTTGCGCGTAGCAGGTCGCAGAAGGTGATCGAAGTTGACATCGATAGAGGACGTATCCTCCTCCATCTCTTCTTCTTCGGAGAGGCCTTGCTCGGAGTACTCTTCCGGCTCCTGATCGGCAAAGTCTTGCGCATCCTCGTCGGACAAGCCGTAATCCGCCTCATCCTCCTCCGCGTCGCCACCCATTGGGGCAAGGCCCAGCATCGAGCTCGGCATGCGAATGCGCTCCATGGCCTCGGGCTCGTCTTCCGCTTCCATGATGGTCTGACCGCCCATGGCAATGGCTTGGTGAGCCTGCTCAAGCTCATCCGCATCGAGAACGAGGACGGGCTTCTTCTTTTTCTTCGCGCCGCCACCGCCCATCAGACTGCCATAGCCATCGTCTGCAAAATCGCTGGGATCTTGCAGATGGGTCATGCCGGAATATGCGTTCGCCGAAAGAGACATGCCGGCCCTGTTAAGCCCAGGTCGTCATGATAGACTTTGCGTCTATGGTTAGGGCGACGTTTACCTTTACGCGCGGTTTACGCCTCAATCGGCGCGCCAACAGGCAATGAAAAACCCATCCATTCCGCCCTTTTCCGCCAGCATTCCGGGGTGGGTGCGTAACCAGCCATTTTCATCGGGCTGTAATCCGGCGGGAAGATTTTCAACGTGAATCGGATCGGATCGTAAACTTACCTTGGCCGCCTGCTGTTCCCCTTCCGCCGTCTCGAGCGAGCAGGTTGAATAGACCAGCACCCCGCCTGGCTTGAGCCAGGATTGCGCTCTTTCCAGCAGCGCGGACTGTAACTCGGCCAGTTCGGAAATCTGGCGCATCCCGATCCGGTGCAGCACATCCGGGTGGCGTCGGCATGTGCCGGTTGCGCTGCATGGTGCGTCGAGCAGGATTGCATCGAACGGCTCATCCGGTTGCCATTTCAGGGCATCGGCGATGATGATATCGGCCTCCAACCGAGTGCGCTGAAGATTCTCGCGTACACGCTCCATCCGCTTGTCGCTGATATCGAGGGCCGTGACTTTCCAACCCGCCGCAGCGAGCTGCAATGTCTTGCCGCCGGGAGCCGCGCAAAGATCAAGCACACGCCTGCCCTCGCCCTGCCCCAGCAGGCGGGCGGGGATGGAAGCGGCAAGGTCCTGCACCCACCAGGCGCCATCGGCAAAGCCTTCCAGCTTCTCCACCGCGGTGCCACGCGGCAGGCGGATATGGCCGGAGGCGAGGCTCTCCCCACCGAGGCGCTCCGTCCATTCATCGGTTGCCGACGGATCGCGCAAGGTCAGGTCGAGGGGTGGAGGCTCTGCCAGTCCCGGCGCAATCTCCTCTGCCAGTTCACCCCAACGCGCCCAGGCGCCATCGGGAAGCGTAGGAGCACCCGGCAGCGTCACCTTTCGCTTCGACAGGGTGGAGAACACACCATGCGCCAGCCTGCGCGGCCCGCCATCGAGCAGCGGCAGCCCGGTGGCGATGACCGCATGGGGCGGCGTATCGAGCCGCAGCCACTGCGCCAGCATCATGCGCAACACCATGCGCGGCTTGGCATCGTCGGGCAGTCGCTTGCGCGTAGCGCTGTCTATCAGCGCATCGAGATCGGCCATCCAGCGCAGGACCTCGCCCGCAATGGCACGAGTCAGCGCACGGTCTTCCGGCGCATCGACGCCTTTCATCGCGGCATGGGCGGCCATGTCGAGTGTTTCACCCCTCCGAAGCACGGCGTCGATCAGCTTGAGCGCAGCCTTGCGCGCAGGCAGTCCGGCGGGCGTATCGGAAAGGAAGTTGGGTAGCTTGGCCATCGTCGCCAGCCCTTAGGGCCCATTGCAATCGAGCGCCAGTGCCGCCATCTTGCTGGCAGCATGACCAAGCGCGCGACAAAGCGGCCCGAGATTTTCGTGAAGCCCGATCATTGGGACGATCAACCTGCTCCCAAGCCGGCCAAGGGTAATGAGATGGACGAGCTCAGCCCCACACGTTACGGCGACTGGGTGAAGGACGGCATCGCCATCGACTTTTGACGCCTATTGGTCGTCGCCTTTCTTATCCGCGGGACCGAAAATACGCGCCCAGTCGACCTTGCCCAGTGCGACCAGCATGGCCAGTAGCGCAACTTGCAAGGCGATGCCCCAAGGGCTGGAGAAGCTCTCGCGGAAAGTATCCGCCAGGCTCGAATGTCCGACCAGTTCGGCCGATCCGGCATAGATTGAATAGGACACCAGCCTGCCGGAGAAGAAGGCCAGCGTGAATGGCAATATGCGCACGCCCGTCAGCCCGATGGCGCCAAACAACTGTGCTGACGGCATAGGTGAAAGCGCAAACAGACCGAGCGCCAATATGCCGTGATGCCTGCGCCGCTCGAAAGCCGCGCGCGCGGCAGCCAAATTTGCCTTGGTCTTGTCCGACACACGATAGGACAACAGGCGAAATCCATGTGCCAAGAGGTAACGGCCCAGCGCAGCCGCCACGGCACCTGTCAACACGATGCCAGCTATCGGAAGGTCCGAATTGAGCCCGAACAGTACGATCACAGACCATGTCGGCGGCCCAAACGCGGGCAGCAGGTTGAGCACGAAAACCGCAAGGAAAAGGAAGATGTACTCGTTCATCTCGCCGGAGCCCGGCAGGCCCTTCCTATAACCAGCCTGCCAGTTCGCGGCGGATCAGCGTTTCGAGCATGTCGATCCCCACAGGCTCGGCATTGAGGCAGGTTAGCACTGCGAATTGCTCGCCTCCTCCTTCTGTGAACTGCTCCCTGCCACGTATCGCCAGCTCTTCCAGCGTCTCGAGGCAATCGGAGGAAAAACCCGGCGCGGCAATGGCGATACGTTTCGTTCCCTCGCGCGCTGCGTCTTCAAGCACCTCATCGGTTGCGGGCTCGAGCCATTTGGCGCGGCCGAAACGGCTCTGGAAGGTCGTCACCATGCGGATATCGGGTCGCGCCAATGCCGCTTCCAACAGGCGCACGGTCTTGCGGCAATGGCAGTGATAAGGATCGCCGAGTTCGAGTGTCCTGAGCGGCATGCCATGGAAGCTGAGCAGCAGCACTTCGGGAGTAAATGGGAGCGCATCGAGCTGCACGCCCAGATCCCGCGCCAGCGCATCGATATAGACGGGATCGTCATGATAGGGCGGCAAAACGCGCAGGCTCGGCTGCCAGCGCATCTCTTTGAGCGCATCGCCCGCCTTGTCCATCACCGTGGCCGTGGTCGCACCCGAATATTGCGGATAGAGCGGCGCCAGCAGGACGCGTTCGCAACCGTTGTCCATCAGCTCCTGCAGCTTCGACGGGATCGAAGGATTACCATAGCGCATAGCCCAATCGACCCGCACGCCGTCACCCAATCGCGCCTGCAGCTTTTCGGCCTGTTCGGCGGTGATCGAGGCGAGCGGGGAGCCCTTCTCTGTCCACACTTGTTGGTAGGCATGCGCGCTTTTCTTCGGGCGCGTGTTGAGGATTATGCCGCGCAGGATTGGTTGCCACAACAGCGATGGGATCTCCACTACCCTCGGGTCGGAGAGAAATTCGGCCAGGTAGCGCCTTACTGCCGCAGGGGTTGGCGCATCGGGTGTGCCAAGATTGACCAGCAACACGCCTACGCCGCCGCTCTTCACAGGCGGATGATCGTCGGGAAGCTGCTGATTCTGCCAGGTCATAACCCACCAGATAGCAGCGGCAAGCGACGGAAGCGAAGTCCCGTTGCCGAATAAAGAGCATTGGCAATGGCAGGCGCGATGGCGGGTACGCCTATCTCGCCGGGATCGAAGGCTGGCTCATCGCTTTCGATCAGGTCGATGGATATATTCGGACTGTCTTCAAGCGTGGGCAATTGCAGGTCGGCCAGGCGGCGCGCCATGGGCAGGCCTTCATCATATTCGCTTGCCGAACCCAGCGCGAGGCCGAGGCCGAACTGCAATCCGCCCTCTATCTGCTGCAAGGCTATATCGCGATTGACCACGCGGCCGATATCGACCGCTGCCGATATGCGATTTACGCGGACACCACCTTCGCCCGCTGCTGCGGAAGCGACGATAGCTATGCGGCCGGTTGCCTCGCGCCTGTCCATCCTGTGGCACGCAATACCTTGGCCTGTTCCCGAAGCGCCGCCATCCCATTCGCCCAGCCGCGCCGCGCGCTGCAGACATTCGGCAAGACGCGGATCGCCGCCCAGCATGGATATGCGATAGGACATTGGCTCCAGCCGATGGCGCTGGGCAACCTCATCAATGAAGCTTTCCATCATGAAACAAGTGAGCCCGTGAGCATTGGCCCGCATACGCCCGCTGGGTAGCGGCAGTTCCACCGGCACGTGATAGATCGTCAGGTCGGGGATGGCATAGGGCGGGTCCATGCCCTCTACCGCCATGGGATCCGCCTCTCCAACCGTCTCCGAGATTGCGGTCCAGCTGGTGTTATTGTCGAACAGGCGGCGACCGAACTCCAGCGCGGCGGGAGGCGTAGCCACGCGGGCGCGCATCGCCGCTATGCGCCCGTCAAGGGTGACCTGCGCACCGACAAGCCCGGCAGCGGGAGGACGTGGATTGAGTGCGAGCTGTTCTTCTGACCGCGACCAGACCAGCTGCACAGGCCTTCCGATCTCGCGCGCAATCAACGTCGCCTCGATTGCCTGTTCATGTTCCAAGCGACGGTCGAAACTGCCGCCGGCCGGCATGGGGTAAAGCACGACATTGCCAAGCGAGAGTCCGATGGCCTTCGCCGCCGCGGCCCGCGCCGCCTCGGGAGCCTGCGTCGCCATCCACAATTCCAGCCGATTGCCGGTAAGGCGTGCGGTTACCGCGGCTGTCTCTATCGTCCCGTGAACGGCAGGCGCCATGTCGTAACGCAGGGCAAAATTGGGTTGATAATTATCATCACCCGTCCCGCGTGCATGGACAAGGTGCGCGTCGCCGCGTCGTACGGCTGCATCGAGCGCGATTTCCATCGCTTCGCTGCTGACCGGATTGTCTGCAGCAAAACGCGGGTTCATGGCATCGAGAGCCTGTTCGGCCGCCCACCAACTTGACGCAGCGGCGGCGAGCCAGCGTTTGCCCGGAACAACGCCGACCAATCCGGCGATGCCGCCCGCATTGTCCAGCTCATAGCTTACCAGTTCAGCGCGGTCGCGCGGGCCATGGCGGATCGCGGCATAGACCATGTCGGTGAGGCGCACATCGCCGGCAAAGAGCCATGTGCCATCCACTTTCGAAGGCAGGTCGAGCCGCGGAAAGGCCAGGTCGTCACCAGCCTCGCCCCCCTCTGCAAAGGAAGGATCGCGTGGCTCCTCAGGTCGCAATGGCGGAGGATTGGGCGCGCTGAAACCTGCCGCCGCTTCCGCCAGCTCGCCAAAGGACAAGCGCTTCTCTCCATGCACCACAAAGCCCATGGAGGTGGAGCATTCTTCCCACGCCACGCCCCAGCGCTCCGCTGCCGCCATAGCCAACATTGCTCGTGCAGAGGCCGCCGCCAAGCGGCAGGGCATCTCATAGGCCGCAAGGCTCATGCCATCGGCGGTCGCTGTAAAGCGATTACCCTCGGCCCAGCGACGCACGAGATAATCGTCCGGATCATTGGCGAGCATGGCCAAGGCCGGACGCCACAGAGGCGCCCAATATGCGGCCAGCGGCAGATTGGCATAGGCCCCGCTGACAGGTGCAGGCTCCACCGCCATCTGTCGCCAGTCGGCACCCAGTTCCATAGCCACCACTTGCGGCAGGAGAGTGCTAATCCCCTGCCCCATCTCCAGCTGCGGTACCGCCACGCTCACCACGCCGTCGCGGCCGATCTTGAGCCAGGCATCGAAAGCCGTCTCGCCCTCACCCGGTTCCAAAGGGTTGTCATAGGATCGCGGGATGAACGACCAGGCGACCAGCAAGCCACCGCCAATCGCCGCCCCTGCCAGAATATTGCGCCGCGTCAGCTGCACTCGCCTGCTATCCTCTCATTCGCCGGGGCAATCCCTCAAGCGGTTTGCCCGTCCAACCATGTACCCAGCCTGTCTGCAATGGCATTGAAGGCCTGCGCCTGTTCGCTGTCATTGGCGGTGGGCGGCGTGCCCGTATCGCTCGCCACGCGGATCGCCATGGAGAGCGGCACGCGGCCGAGGAACTCTTGTCCCATGGCTTGTGCGGCCGTCTCTGCGCCGCCCGACCCGAATGGATCGGATATCTCTCCACATTTGGGACAGGCATAGCCCGCCATATTTTCAATTATGCCAACTACGGGGATATCGGCTTGCCGGAACAGATCGATCGCACGCGTGGCATCGATAAGGGCGAGATCTTGCGGCGTGGAAACGATCACCGCGCCTGCAGGCTTGAACTTCTGCAACATGGTCAACTGCACATCGCCCGTGCCCGGCGGCAGGTCGACCAGCAGCAACTCGGTATCGCCCCAATCGGCTTCCATCATCTGCGTCAGCGCCTGCCCCACCATCGGCCCGCGCCAGGCAATCGCCTTTCCGCCTTCGACCAGCTGCGCCATCGAGAGCAGCTTTACTCCGAACGGAGTTTCCACCGGGATCAACGTGTTGCCTTCGGCCTTGGGTCGCTGCCGGTCTGGGTCGAGCAACATGACCTGCGACGGGCCATAGATATCGGCATCGACCACGCCCACCTTGCGTCCGGCATTGGCCAAGGCCACGGCGAGATTAGCGGCGAGCGTCGATTTGCCCACGCCACCCTTGCCCGATCCGATCACGATGATGCGGCGCTTCACCTTGTCCGCCATCAGCGCAACGCGCACTTCGTTGACGCCTTCCACGGCGCTGGCGGCCTGTTCGATCTCCTTCTGCAATTGCGCGGCGGCGCTGCGGCCCAAGCCACTGGCATCGGCAATCACCGTGGCCACACCATCGGCGAACTTGACCGAGCGGACCATGGTACGGATTTCAGGAGGAATGGCGTTCTGGATGGTTTCGGAGTTGCTCATGGCGCCCCTGCTAGACGCTTGTTGACCGACATGCAGCGAAAATTGCGCGCGACTCCCCTGTTTTTTGTCGATTTGGCCCCTATACATATTGTCATGGATAGATTGGGCGGATTTTTTGAGAGGATCGCACTGGCAATGGCCGGAAAGCGCAACCCCTGGGGAAAGCCTTCGGGCAGTGATGGCGATGGTGGCTCTGAAGGCCCCGGCGACGAGCCGCGCGGCGCAGACGATGGATCGGGCGGTCCGCGCAATCCCTGGCTGCCCGGCGGCGGTTCGGGTGATCGCCCTCGCCGCTCGGCCTCGATCGAAGATATCTTCAAGAACCGCGGACCAGAAGGCCCGCGCCGCGGCGGTCCAGGCGGCCCGCGGTTCCGCATGCCCCAGCGTTCCGGCGGCAAGAGCTGGTTTCCCTTGGCGCTGCTTGCCGTAGCAGCGATCTGGCTCTTCACTTCCAGCGTGCATTTCGTGCAGCCGCGCGAAGAAGGCATTGTGACCTGGATGGGCGGCAAATATTCCCGCACCCTGCCATCGGGCACCAACTTCACCTTCCCCTGGCCGTTGCAGGTGGTGGATATCGAGAATGTCAGCCAGATTCGGCAGGAACGCATTCCCGCAGCGAGTAGTGAGGAAAAACTGATCCTCACCGCCGACCAGAACCTGGTCGATCTCAGCTACCTCGTGCGCTGGAACATTTCCGACCTGACCCTGTTCCGTTTCCAGCTGGCCGATCCCGAAGGCACGCTGACCGAAGTGGCCGAAGCCGCCATGCGCGCCGCCATTGCCGAACAGGACCTCGACACGGTGCTGACCGGTGAAGGTCGCGCCAATATTCAGCTCAACGTGCGCACGAACATGCAGGCCGTTCTAGATGCGCTCGAATCGGGCATTGCCGTGCAGGGTATCGAAATCGAGAAGACCGACGCGCCGCAACAGGTGATCGAGGCTTTCAACGATGTGCTCGCCGCACGGCAGGATGCCGAGCGCGACCTCAATGAAGCACGCCGTTACGAACAACAGCTGATCGCGCAGGCACAGGGCGACGCCGCCGCATTCAACAATATCTATGAGGAATACAGGCTGGCACCCGAAGTGACGCGTCGCCGCCTTTATTACGAAACAATGGAAAGCGTGCTGGCCAAGACCGACAAGACCATTGTCGAGGCGCAAGGCGTAACGCCCTATCTCGCGCTTCCTGAAGTCAGGCGCCGTGCCAACGAAGCCGCGCAAGTAGCGGGAGGGCAGTAAGATGTTGCAGAATTATAAGCCTGCGATCATCGCGCTGGTCATTGCTGCAGTTGTCGGCCTGAGCACAATGGTGATCGTTCCGGAGACACATCAGGGCGTCAAAATCCGCGCGGGTGAGCCGGTCTATACGGTCAACCGCTTCGATCCCAATGAGCCTTACGGCCAGACTGGTGCGGGCCTGCATTATCGTATTCCGATCTACGAACGCATCCAGATGGTCGATCGCCGCGTGCTCGACCTCGATATGGAGCGCGAACAGGTGCTGGCGAATGACCAGCAGCGCCTGGAAGTGGATGCCTATGCCCGCTTCCGCATCATCGACCCTGTGCTGATGGTAGAAAGCGCCGGTGACGAGAATCGCCTGCGCGCGCAGCTTGAGCCGATCCTGCGTTCCGAACTGCGGCAGGAACTGGGTCGGCGTACCTTCGCAGACCTGCTGTCCGATGCGCGTACAACGGCGATGGCCAATATCACCGCTGCGCTTGACCGTTCGGCGCGGCAATATGGGGCGCAGATACTCGACGTGCGCATCAAGCGCGCCGACCTGCCCGAAGGGACGCCTCTGGGCGCGGCCTTCAACC
>CAJXLD010000044.1 GCA_913055595.1 uncultured Altererythrobacter sp. | reverse complement strand
GGTATTGATGCGGGCGAGGACCTGTCCACGGCTCACTGTGTCATTGACGTCGACAAGCACATCATCGATCCGGCCCGAGACTTCGGAGCCGACTTCGACCTGGTTGGTAGGCCGTAAATTGCCGGTCGCGGTAACGGTCAAGTCGAGCGAACCGGTCACCACGGCTTCGGTATTGTAATTCGCCTGATCGTTCCCGCCGCCAAAGATGAGCTGGGCCGCGATCAGAAGCGCAACGACAAGCGCCGGGATCCAGACGATCTTGCGTTTCCACCAGACCTGCTTTTCGCCGGTGCCAAGATATTCTTCGATACCTTTCTGATATGTATCGCCAAGCTCTGTCATGATGCGTTCTCTTCAATGATTGGCAGGGGGAAGTCCTGCGTACTCCATCCGCCGCCCAGCGCCTGGGTCAGCCGCACGAATGCGCTGGCCTTGTCTGCCTGTGCGGAAACCATCCCGTTGCGGGCGGATAGGAGCTGGTTCTCTGCACTCAAGAGCGTGCGGAAATCGGTCAGGCCAGCCTGGTACTGGCTGCGCGCCAGGATTGCCGAGTTATTTGCTGCATCGAGCGCCTCTTCGTTGATGACGACGCGCTCGCCCGCTGTCCGCTGGGCAACAGCGGCACTTTCGACATCTTCCAGCGCGCCGAGGATCGATTGCTCCCAAGCGGCAAGCGCGGCTTCTGCGCCTGCCTGCGCACTGTCGACACCAGCCTGGGTGCGCCCTCCATCGAAGATCAGCTGGCTCAGATTACCGAACACGCTTGCAGTGATGATATCGAACAGGCCATCGAGCCCGAAGCTGTTGGTGCCAACAGAGCCGCCCAGCCGCAAGCCGGGGAGTAATTGCGCCTTGGCCACGCCGATACGCGCTGTGGCTGAAACAAGATTGGCCTCGGCGCCCCGCACATCGGGGCGGCGGCGCAGAACGTCGGCTGGGGCTTCGAACCCGTCCAGCGCCTCAGGCATCGGCACCGGCCGCACTTCCTGGAGTGCTTCCAGCACGCGTCCGGGCGGTTCGCCGATCAGCGTGGAAATGGAATTGGCAGTTGAAGCGAGACTGCTTTCAATCGCCGGGATTGTCGCGGCGGTCTGCGCGAGCTGTGCACGGGCTTGCTCCACATCCAGGCTGGAAACCAACCCCGCCTCGTTGCGCCAGCGCGCGATTTCCAGATTGTCTTCCTGATAGGCGAGCGTGGAACGGGCGATCTCCAGCTGTTGCACCAGTGACCGCGCACTGATGGTGGAGGTCGCGACTTGCCCCACGATCGCGCGCTGCAAATCGGCCAAGGAATAGCCGGCGGCAAGCAGGTCCGCCTCAGCCGATGCGACATTGCTGCCGATTTCGCCGAAGAGGTCGATTTCCCATGAAGCGTCAGCGCTCAGTGAATAGAGGGTCCTTCCTGATCGAAGGTCGCCCACATCGCGTGTGGCGCCGCCGCCGGTTGAAAGCGACGGAAACCAGGATGCCCGGGCCTGCACCAATTGCGCGCGCGATTGTTCCAGCCGCGCGGCACTCTGTGCCAGGTCCAGATTATTGGCGATGGTTGCCTCTACCAGTTCGGTCAGCAGCGGATCGTCGAGCTGTAGCCAATATTCAGCGATGTCGATGCTGACGGTTTCAGGCTCGCTTTGCGCCCAAGCATCCGGTATGGCGATGCGCGCCTCAGGCGTATCCACATTGGGTGTCGCGCAGGCACCCGCCATCAGGGCCAGCGGCATTGCCGAGCCCATCAACAGCTTGCGTGTCATGTTCGAACTGATCCCCAAGAAACCCTCTTCTCGCATAAATTGAACTTTAGATAGCGCCTAGTCTCGCGGCGAACTTGCTCCAAATGCATCGTTGTAACAAATGGTAACAGTAGAAAGTTGTTGTTATCCACGTCACATCATTCTTCATGAAAATTATTCGCCCCGCTAACATCTCGGCAATGACAATCTCTGCTGTTGTGCGTCGTCTTGCCGGTTGCCTTCTGGCATTATCCCTATTCTGCTTCTCCTCAGCTGCGAGCGCGCATCCCGCGCCGTTCAGCTATCTTGACCTGCACCTTGAAGAGCGGCGCATTGATGGTTCGCTGACAGTGCATGTAATTGACCTTGCACATGAACTGGAATTGGACGAAGCGGCAATATTGCTCGACCAAGGTGTATTGTCCATACAATACGGCCAGATTGGAACGATCTTGCAGGACAGGATCGAGATTTCAGGCGGAGAATCGGCTGAAATCGAATGGAAAGACATCCAGGCCGTTCCCGGAGACGATGCGGTGCGGTTGGGTTTCAGCATTGCCACACCGCCGCCCTCTGCGCTCGACGTGCAGGCGCAGCTCTTTCCTTATGATCCGACGCACCAGACCTTCGTGAATATCTATGAAGGCGAAGAGCTGCGCCAGCAATGGATCTTCGCTGCAGGAGACGAGCCGCGGACCTATTTCGCAGGGACCACGGCGGGTGTCTTGGCCGTGCTGCAGACTTTTATCCCCTCCGGCGTGCATCACATCATGATCGGTCCGGATCATATACTCTTCATCATCGGGCTGATCCTGCTGGGCGGATCATGGCGGCGGCTGGCCATTATCGTCACCAGCTTCACCATTGGCCATTCGGTGACGCTGTCGCTCGCCGCGCTCAATATCGTCATGGTTCCTGCAGCGGTTATCGAGCCGCTGATCGCGCTCAGCATAGTAGTGGTTGGTGCGGACAATCTCCTGCGCGGGCCGGATCCCAGCAAGTCGCGGGACCTCCGCATGGGCATTGCCTTCGTCTTTGGCCTGATCCACGGCTTCGGCTTTGCCTATGTCTTGCGCGAATTCGGCTTGCCAGATGCACAATTGGCCTGGTCACTTTTCTCTTTCAATCTCGGCGTCGAGATCGGCCAGCTCGCCATCGTGCTTGTTGTCGCGGTCTTGCTCGAAGCGGTGCGCCGCCGTAGTGCAAAAGCGGCGCGACAGATCGCGACAATTGGTTCGCTTGCGGTCATGGCGGCGGGTGCCTATTGGTTCGCAGAGAGAGTTTTCTTCACGGGAGCATAATAATGAAGCGGATCGCGGTTCTTGGCGCCATTGTAGCAAGCGGCATGGTCGCAGTCGGCGTGACGGCGCAGGGCCTGCCTGGCATTACCGAAATCGAGCATGTGAACGGTAACGTTTACAAGATCTTCGGTGCGGGCGGGAACACGACTGTCTTTGTTCGCTCCAACGATGTCGTGCTGGTCGATACCAAGCTGCCCAATAGCGGCGAGTCGATCATGGCCGAAGTTCGCAAGGTGACCGACCTGCCCGTGGGCATGATCATCAACACCCACTCGCATCCCGACCATATGGGCTCGAACAACGAGCTTTCGGGCGATGGCGTTGAAGTCGTTGCTCATGTGAATTCCAAGGCGCGGATGGAAGCAGAGGGCGGGCCTTTCGGCGCCTCCCCTGTCGATACGAGCTTCTCCACACAGATCAGCCTTGGCGAAGGGGATGATCGCGTCGACGTCTATCATTTCGGTGCCGGCCATACCGATGGCGATGCTTTCGTGGTCTTCCCTTCAGCGCGCACGATGCAGGCGGGCGATATATACGCTTGGCACATGTCGCCGCTGATTGATCCGGGTTCGGGCGGCTCGATGCTGGCTACGCCGACCACGTTGACCGCGGCGCTCTACTCGATCCCAGACGTCGATCATGTCATCCAGGGCCATGGCGGCGTGTCGACATGGGAAGAATTCCGCAGCTTCGTCCAGTTCAACCGCGCGCTTGTCGCCACGGCCGAGCAGACGGCGCAGTTCGGCGGTACGCCCGAAGCGGCTCTGGAACGGTTGGAGCGTGAGCCCAGCTTTGCCGTCTTCCTCGACCACAAGATCAAGCCGGGCCTCGAATATGGCGGCACCCCGTGGTCGCGCGCGCTCATCAACCTGCGCGTGGCGTTCCAGGAACTGCGCGGCGAAGAGCCCCAGCTGATCATGGGCGTTGAAGATCCGCTGCAGGAATAGGCGCTAACAGGGAGGTACGCGATGGACCATGCAGCCTTGCGCGCCGCCTGCGCGCCGGGCGTGGGCCTGTGTACCATCACCAATATCGAAGGCAGCTTCTCGCGCCGTCTGGGCGCGCAATTGGCCGTGCATTCCGATGGCAGTGTAACGGGAACGCTCGCGGATGGCTGCCTCGAAAAGCAGCTGGCCAACGAGGTGCAATCGGGTGGCGAGCGCCGCGTGATGCGCTTTGGCGCGGGATCGCCGTTGATCGATTTCCGCCTGCCGTGCGGGAGTGGGGTGGACATACTGATCGACCCCGCCCCCGATCGCGAGGCCTGCAAGGCTGTGGTGGAAGCGCTGGATCGGCGAGAGGCGGCAACGCTCGAATTACACTGCGATATGCTGCCGCAACGGCATTATGTCCCCTCCTTGCGCCTGCTGCTGTTCGGTGAAGGGCCGGAGCTGGATGCGGCAGCCACGCTCGGCCGCGCATCGGGGCTGGAGGTGGAGACTTTCAGCAAGGATGCGTCGGACGGCTTGTCGCTCGGCCGCGCGCCCAGCGGGATTGCGGTCGACAAGTGGAGCGCGGTGGTACTGCTGTTCCACGATCACGAATGGGAACAGGCAATCCTGCAATGGGCGCTCGAAACGGAGGCCTTCTTTATCGGCGCGCAGGGCGGCAAGACCGCGCGGGATGAACGGGCGGAGCGGCTGCTGGCGGGCGGCGTGGGCGCAGACCAGCTATCGCGCATCGCCAGCCCCATCGGCGTGGTCCAGCACAGCCGCGAGCCTGTCGCGCTGGCGCTCTCCATCCTCGCTTCGGTGGTCGGTGAATATGAGGCGATCCATCCCCATGCCCTGCTGCGTTCCGCCTGACGGCTCGCCGCTTGTCGCCGTGCTGGCGGCGGGCAGCGGCAGCCGCTTCGGTGGCGGCAAGCTCGATGCCATGCTGGCGGGCAAGCGCGTTGGGCGCTGGGTGCTCGACGCGGTTTCGGAGGCAGGGCTTGCGCCAGGCGTGATCGTGACCGGGGCGGAGGCTCCGGACTTTGCGCGCGAGAGCGACTGGACACTCGCCGTCAATCCCAAGGCAGAGGAAGGGCTGGGCACATCGCTCGCCGTGGCGGCTGGCCGCGCGCTGGCGCAGGGCCAGCCGCTGCTCGTGCTGCTTGCCGACATGCCGCTTGTTTCGGCTGAGCATTTGATTGCGCTCAGCAATGCGGGCGGGGCTTCTGCTACTGTGTGGTCAGGCGGGAAGTCTGGTGTGCCCGCCTATTTTCCCTTGGCTCTGCTGCCGCAATTGGCCGCATTTTCGGGCGATGCTGGGGCGGGGGCGTTGCTCTCAGGGCGCGTCGACGTGACGCGGATCATTGCGCCCGCAGACATGCTGGTAGATGTCGATACGGCAGAAGATCTCGCCCGCGCCGAGGAGTTGCTCAGCCAGCGCGGGTAAAGACCGGGTCCCCGCCGCGCCGTGTGAGGATGTGACAGATATATCCGTTGCGCAAAGTGTAGCTGGCGAGGATGGGGACATCGACACTGTCCCCCTTGGCGAGCGCGCCGACCACGAAATCGGGTGCGTCCTCGATGGCGGTGAAGCGGCTGGAGCAGTTGACCTCGATTGTCTCGTCGCTCGCTTCGATCGAATGGATCGTCAGCGTCTCTCGCACCGACTGGAACATCACCTTGTAGAAATCGGCAATGCCTTGCGCGGTTTCGATAGGCGGCAGGCTGGAGAGGTCGAGCACGACATCGTCGGTGTAGAAGCGCGTGTAACGCTCGGCATCGCCATTGGAGAAGGCGGAGGCATAGGCGTGATAGGCGGCGAGCTGGCTCGGGTGCCCGCCCAGCGGGGGCAATTTGGTCACCCCCTGTTCGGGCGGCCATGCGGCGGTCACGAGCTTTACGACCTTGCCTTCACCGTTCAGGTCATATCTTGCAAGAAACTTAACCGTTTTGGTGTCGCCGGGATACATTTCGCCGAAGGGGAAGTCCGGCCGGTGCTTGGTCGCATGGAAATCCATGTCGATATCGGCAAAGACCACATCGTCTTCCTGCACATAGCGCTGGATACGCGGGCATTCGCGCACCCCGTCATGCGCCCGGGCAAGGAACTCGCGCATCCCCTCCTTCCCGCGCCTTACGCCCGACCCCGAATGCATTGCGCAATCCTCGGCAAAGAAGCGCTCGACCAGTGCCTCGTCATCGCCGGTGAGGAAGCAATCGATATAGGCTAGGTAGTCGAAGGTCATTTCAACGCTTCCTCATCATCCACCATGCCAAGACGGCACCTCCCACGACAAAGAGAATTGGAAGCACGGGAAAGAAGAAGAGCTTCATGAGCGCATCATTCTCGCAGCCGGTCCCATCTTCATTTTGAGCACAATGACCTAAGGCGCCAAGCATGATTCCAAATGCGGTGAAGGCAACGCCGATAAGTCCATAGGTAGCACAACCGAGCTTCTGCCCGATTGTCAGGCTGGCTTGATCGCTGAAACTCAACTGCTCAAACCACCGCCAGCGCCTGGTCGATATCGGCGATCAGATCGTCGATGTGCTCGATGCCGACGGAAACACGCACCACGTCCGGGCCTGCGCCTGCCGCGGCTAGTTCCTCTTCCGAAAGCTGGCTGTGCGTGGTGGAGGCGGGGTGGATGATCAGGCTGCGCGTGTCGCCGATATTCGCAAGGTGGCTGAACAGTTTGACTCCGGAGACCAGCTTAACGCCCGCATCGAAGCCGCCCTTCACGCCGAAGGTGAAGACCGCGCCGGCCTTGCCGCCAAGATACTTCTCGGCCAGCGGCTTGTAGGGATTGGAATCGAGGCCGGCGTAGAACACCCAGTCGACCTTCTCATGCGCATCGAGATGCTTGGCCAGTGCAAGGGCATTGCTGCAATGCCGTTCCATCCGCAGCGCGAGCGTCTCCATGCCCGTCAGCGTGAGGAAGGCGTTCTGCGGCGCCATCGCCGGGCCAAGATCGCGCAGGCCGAGCACGCGGCAGCCGATGATGAAGGCGATGGGACCGACCGGTTCCAGCGCATCGACCAGCACCGCCCCGTGGTACGATCCATTGGGCCGCGTCAGGCTGGGGAACTTGTCTGCTTGCGCCTTCCAGTCGAATTTCCCGCTATCGACGATCAGCCCGCCGATGGAATTGCCGTGGCCGTTGAGGAACTTGGTGGTCGAATGCACCACGATATCCGCGCCGTGCTCGATCGGGCGGCACAGGGCGGGGCTGGCCATGGTGTTGTCCACGACCAGCGGCACGCCCACCGCATGCGCCACCTTGGCAATCGCTTCGATATCGCTGACCACGCCGCCCGGATTGGCGAGGCTCTCGATAAACACGCAGCGCGTCTTGTCATCGCAGGCGGCGGCGACATTGGCGGGATCGTCAGCATCGACAAAGCGCGCTTCCCAGCCGAATTTCTTGAAGCTTTCACCCAGCTGGTTGAGCGATCCGCCATAGAGCTTCTTTGCCGCGACGATATTGCAGCCCGGCTCCATCAGCGTGTGGAAGGTGATGAACTGCGCCGCATGGCCCGACGCCACGCCCAGTGCCGCCACCCCGCCTTCGAGCGCGGTGATCTTCTTTTCCAGCACATCGTTGGTGGGATTCATGATACGCGAATAGATGTTGCCGAATTCCTTGAGCGCGAAGAGGTTCGCCGCATGCTCGGCATCGTTAAAGACGTAGGAGGCCGTCTGGTAGATCGGCGTGATCCGCGCATTGGTGGCGGGATCGGGCTCGCACCCGGCGTGAATGGCGAGTGTTTCGAGCTTTGGATTGGTCATTCCTCTTCCCCTCCGATTTCATTCAAGGACTGCAAACTGCTCATGGCAATTAAATATCCGGCCGTGGCAACCGCGATGATTGCAAGTGTACAGACATAGAATGCCGTGGTCGGGAGACCATGCGTGTCTGAAAAGAATAGGTACGAGAACGCGGCAGCAGCGGGAAGTGTTACAAGCCACTGTATGGTAAGCCATACACGAAGGAACTGCTTTCCTCGCATCACTCCGCCGGTTCCTTCGCACACGCCCGCATCGGTTCTTCGCCCGCCAGCGACTTCATCCCCAGCTTCGTCAGCAGCGCCGCATCCTCGTCATCGCCCGCATTGGGGGCGGTGAGGAGCTTGTCGCCGGTGAAGATCGAATTGGCCCCGGCCATGAAGCACAGTGCCTGCGTCGCCTCGGACATGGACTCGCGTCCGGCGGAAAGGCGCACCATGCTCATCGGCATGCAGATGCGCGCCAACGCCACGGTGCGGACGAATTCGATATCGTCGATCTTGGCGAGCGGCGTATCGGCCAGCATATCGCCCAGCACTGTGCCCTTGACCGGGACCAGCGCGTTGACGGGCACGCTTTCCGGATGGCGTTCGAGCGTGGCGAGCGTGTGGACGAAGCCGACGCGATCGGCACGCGTCTCGCCCATGCCGACGATCCCGCCCGAGCAGACATTGATGCCCGCCGCACGCACATTGTCCAGCGTATCGAGCCGGTCCTGGTAATTGCGCGTGGTGATCACGCGCTCATAATATTCGGGGCCGGTATCGATATTGTGGTTGTAATAATCGAGGCCCGCTGCGGAGAGCTGCTGTGCCTGTTCGGGCGTGAGCATGCCCAAAGTCATGCAGGTCTCCATGCCCATCTCGCGCACGCCTTTCACGATTTCGACGATCTTGGGCATGTCGCGCTGCTTGGGATTGCGCCAGGCCGCGCCCATGCAGAAGCGCTGCGATCCGGCATCGCGGGCCTGTGCCGCGCGTTGCAGCACCTCGCGCACATCCATCAGCTTGGTCGCTTCGACGCCGCTGTCTGCATGCACGCTCTGGCTGCAATAGCCGCAATCTTCCTGGCACCCGCCGGTCTTGATCGAGAGCAGCGTGCACAGTTGCACCTCATCCGGCCGGTGGTGCGCGCGATGCACTTCAGCGGCGCGGAAGAGCAGTTCGGTAAAGGGCAGGTCGAACAGCGCGGCGATTTCCTCGCGCGTCCAGTCGGTGCGTATCTCCCCTCCCGCTTGCGGGAGGGGCCGGGGGTGGGCCTGCGAGGGGCTGGCGCTTTTGCCCACCCCTAACCCCTCCCGCTTGCGGGAGGGGGACTGTGTCGTGCTGTTGTCGGAAGGTATCATGGCTACTCAATAGCTTGTGCACGCGCCGCGGCATAGGCCCCAAGCGCCGCAGCATAATGCGGGGAACCGCGCCGGTCACCTTCGCCCGCGCCGATCTCCGCCACCGCACTTGCGATCTTGGCAAGATTTTCGTCGGTCAGCCCGGCAAGAGGCATGACATAGACGCCAATGGTGAAAAGGATCGCGCCCGTTTCGGGCAGGCGACGCAAGGTCTGGCGTTCGGAGCGTGCGAACAGGGTTTTGCCCGCATTTTCGGGCGTGACATGGGCAAAGCGCTGCTCGGACGCTCCCTCGGCAATCCAGCGATATGCGCCGGTGGGCGCGATAAACCAGTTGCAGCGGCCATAGATCGCATCGGGCTTGAGCTTCATCATGAAGCGGTCGACGGGGGCGGAGAGTTGCTCTGCGTAGCCGTCGATCGGGCCATGCAGCGCGGTCATGGGCAGGCCCATTTTTTGCGCCGGATGCCAGTCTGTGGGAAAGGCCACCGCCGCGCCGATCAGGCGGTAGATTTCCTCATCGGGTCGTCGCGTGAGCAGGCACATGTCCTCCCACGCCGAGAGCGCGGCTTCGGGCAAGCCGCCCTCGACGCCGAGCATGGACGCCAGCTCGCGCCCCGGTGCTTCGGCTTCGGGCGTCAGCTGCACTCCTTCGGGATGCGCGGCAAAGCCGTCCGCACGTGCGGCAAGGTCAGGGCGGGGCTGGAGCCACTCATCCTCGGTGAGCTTGGCCAGTCCGATCTTCAACTGCCCTCCACCCCGCGCGTGGGGAAGCAGGTCATTGACGGAGAAGCCGAGGGTCATGCGGCGGGACTAACCTAAACCGCACGCCTCCACCAGTTCGCCGATATTGGCGATCACCAGGTCGGGTGTCTTTTCGGGCGGTTGCACGGCCCATTCCTCCGCGCTGGTCGAACCTGAAGTGACCGCAATGCCGATGGCGCCATTGGCCACGGCCATTTCCATTTCCGCCGTCGCGTCGTCGCCCACCACGCCGACATCGGCCTTTGCCAGCCCAAGCGTTTCGGCGATCACATGCATCGCATGGGCGGAGGGCTTGCCGGTGGGTTCGGGCTCCACGCCGGTCACGCGGTTGATCGCGCCGTTGATCGCGCAGGAATATCCGAATGAACGGCCTTCCTTGGTGGCGAAGAAGGGCACGTCGCTGGCGGAGAGGAAGGCGGCGCCGTCCATCACCCGCTCGCAGCCGAGGTGGATGTGGTCCATCACGCAATCGGGATGCCATGCGACATAGACGGCATCGGCATGTTTCGCGTCCGCATCGCCGAGCATGGAGCAGGATACGCCCATTTCGGTCAGCGCTTCGGTCACGCTTTCGAGGCCGAGCACGAGCACGTTCGTGTATCCGCGATCGGCAATGACGCGCGCGGCCACGCTATTGGGCGTGAACAGTTTCTCGTCTGGCACGGGCACGCCCGCTGCGCGCAGGCGCGGGGCCTGTACGCGGCTGGGGTAGGCGCTGCCATTGGTAAGCGCGAGCCAGGGAATGCCGAGCCGGTCGAGCTCTCCCAGAGCCTCCGCCGCGCCAGAAATAGCGTCATAGCTGCCGAGCTTGCGGTTGGAGAGGATCAGCGTTCCGTCGAGGTCGAACATGAAGCCTTTCGGCTTGCGGGGCAGGGTCACTCTCTAATTCCTCCGTTCGTGTCGAGCGAAGTCGAGACACGCTGGCTTGGTTCGATCTTTCCGTCTCTCGACTGCGCTCGAGACGAACGGTGAGCGGGAGATCAGGCGCTGACCTCCAGTTTGAACTCGTCCTTCTCCAGCCCGAAGCTGTCGACATCGCGGCGGGAGAGGACTTCGCGCAGCAGGTTCATCACCGCCACCGTGTCCGGATCATACTCGCGCGGGGCGGGGCCGGCATCCTGCATGGCGTTGACCAGTTCGGCGGGCATGGTGGCGCGCAGCAGGAATTCTTCGTCAGAGAGATTCTCGCCGATCTTCTTCCGCAGCGTCTTCAGATCAGCCATGCCGGTCTCGGCTTCCAGCTCCCTGGTGCGCGGGTTGGCCATGATGCGGTCCATGACATCGGGATCGACCGGCACATTGGGGCGGCCGAACTTGCCGATGGCGAAGCGGATGATCTCGTCCGGGATGACTTCCCAGCGACCCTTGCCGGTGACGTTCATCACCGCCTGCGTCTGCAGCATCTGCGCGAACGGCGTCATCACGATGGGCCAGCCCAGTTCCTGACGCACGCGGCCCATTTCCTCGATCACCGCCTGTTCGAGATGGGGCACGCCCTGGTCCTTCAGGTGGCGCCGCATGGTGCCGACCATGCCGCCGGGAAGGTTGTGCTGGAAATAGGCGGCATCGAACGCCATCGGGTGGCCGGTGGGCAGGTCCTCCGCTTCGGCAACGGCGGTCCAGAAGTCGGCGACTTCCTGTGCGGCCTCGTCGTCGATATCGACCTCGTGCCCCTGCGCGCGCAGGTTCGCGATCATGCGCATGATCGGCGGGTTGCTGGTGCCGTCCGCCGCACCGCCGCTGGCGCATTGCACCGCCGCCACGCCGAGGTCCGCCGCTTCCAAGCAGGCGGGCTCGGCAAGGCCGATGGTACAGTGATTATGCAGTTCGAGCGGCTTGTCGCCGATCTCGGCGAGGATGGCGGGGATCAGCGTCTGCGCACGCTTGGGTGTCAGCAGCCCGCCCGGGTCCTTGATATAGAGCGCGTCGACATCGGGGCTCGCCGCCATGGTGCGAGCAGCCTCGGCATAATGCGCATCGTCGTGGATCGGGCTGATCGAATAAACCAGCGCGCCCACCACCTGATCCCCGCCCGCACGCTTGACCATTCTGGCAACCTCAACATTACTTGAGGCATCGTTCATCGGGTCCGCCAGCGCAAAACGGCGGATGCCATTGGTCGCCAATGTGCGGAATGCCAGTTCCATGAATTCTGGCGTCGCGGTTTCCCAGGCGATGAAGCGAAAACCCGTGGAGAGGAACTGCAAAGGGGTGTCCTTGCAGATCTCCGCCATGCCACGGATCCTCTCCCACGGGTCCTCCTGCTTATACCGAACTGCCACACCCATGTGGGTCGAAGTGGTGAAATCGATCGCGCGATAACCGGCGCGTTCCATCGCCGGGGCAATGGTCAGCGTCTTGGCGGTATCGACGCCCAGCGCCCCCCACAGGCACTGGTTGCCATCGCGCAAGGAAGTTTCGACTATGCCGATCTTGGCCATGTCTAGAACTTCCCGCTCAGCAAGAAATCCGCTCGTCCTGAGCCTGTAGAAGGACCGCATTTCATCTTCTTGGACAAACAAAAACGATGCTTCGACAAGCTCAGCATGAGCGGGGAGGAGGTGGTTGCGTTCATCATCCGACCTTCACCCGGACCAGCGCCTGGCCTTCCTCCACCGGCTTGCCATTTTCGGCAAGGATAGCTGTGACCGTGCCGGAAACGCCTGCACGGATCGGGTTCATCAGCTTCATCACCTCAATAATGCCGATGGTGGTGTCGGGCGTGACCTTGTCGCCGACCTCCACAAAGGGCGGTTCGCCCGGACGCGGAGCAGCGTAGAAATTGCCGAGCAGGGGGGCGACGATGTCCTGCTCACCCGCACCGGCAAGGGTTGGGGGGGATGCCGGTGCGGGGGCAGGGGCGGGGGGAACAGGGGTCGCACTTTCCTGTACCTCGCCATCTTGTTCTTCGTGGGCTGGCCAATTGCCGCCACCGCCATCGCGGCGGATACGCAGCTTGAAATCACCCATCTGCAGGTCGAGCGAAGCGAAATTGCTTTCGTCGAGCAGCCTGGCAATTTCGGCAATGTCCTTGCCGGAGAGGCGGCTCACTTCTTCCCTCCAAAGATATTCATCACATGCGCCCTGGGG
>CAJXLD010000043.1 GCA_913055595.1 uncultured Altererythrobacter sp. | reverse complement strand
CGGCTAGACGGCACAGCGCATTTCAACCTGCTTGTTGGCGAAAACGGCGCGGGCAAAACTAATGTGCTGGAGGCGCTTTCGCTCTTCGCGCCCGGTCGTGGTTTGCGGCGCGCTTCACTGGCCGAAATGGCCGGGCAGCAAGGCGCGGGAAGCTTTGCGGCGAGCGCCCAACTCGATCCCGGCGATGGTTCTGGCCCGGTCCGCATTGGTACGGGTACGACGCCGGAGCGTGCTGGACGGCGTCTGGTGCAGGTCAATGGCGCAGAGAGCAGCGCACTGGAACTGGGCGAATGGCTCGCCATCGGCTGGCTCACTCCCGCAATGGATCGCCTCTTCACTGATAGTGCATCTGCGCGGCGACGTTATCTCGATCGCCTCACCGTGGCCGTGGATCCCAGCCATGCGCGCCATGCCTCGCGCTACGAGGCTGCGCTGAGAGAGAGAAACAAGCTGCTGTCAGACCCGAGCGAGCCCGATTCCACATGGCTCGATTCCATAGAATCGCAGCTCGCCGAAACGGGCGCCCTTCTCGCCATGGGCCGTGCCGCTCTGGTAGATCGCTTGGCGAGCGAACTGGAACAACTCCCGCCGCAGCCCTTTGCCCGTCCGCGCCTCACCTATCGGCCTGGAGGGCCAACATCGCAGGCGGAGCTGGCACAAGAATTTGCCAGTCACCGCCGCCGTGACCGGGCTGCACAGCGCACATTGACCGGGCCGCATCGCGACGAACTGGAAGTCATCATGAGCGGCAAAGAAGTCCCAGCCGCGCAATGTTCAACCGGCGAGCAGAAGGCCATGCTGATCGCGATTACCCTTGCTCATGCCGGGCTTGCGGCCGGCGGACGGCCCAGCCTGCTGTTGCTGGATGAAGTGGCCGCCCATCTCGACCCTGTTCGCCGTATGGCCCTGTTCGAGCGACTCCGCGAATGCGGAGCGCAAGTTTGGCTTACGGGAACCGAAATCGCCCCATTTGAAGATATCGTGACAGAAGCGGCAGTATGGCGCGTGTCCAACGGCGCGGTAGAACGCCTTTAGTCCTCTTCCGGCAAGGCAGCTGTGACGGACCCGATCGTGGCAAGTACGATTTCCTCAATTCCCTCTGCCGTTGGATGGATTCGATCGGGCAGCATGAGTTCGGGCTTGTCATAGACAGGTTCAAGGAAGAAGGGCACCAAAGCCGCATCGTATTCGGCAGCGAGATCCGGATATATCCCGTCGAATTCTTCCTGATATTCAATACCCATATTAGGCGGCGCGCGCATGCCCATGAGCAAAACGGGGATATCTCGTGAGGTGACTTCCTGCAGGATGGCCTCCAGATTCTCGCGAGTCTGCTCGGGAGTAATTCCTCGCAGCAAATCATTGCCGCCCAATTCGACCAGTGCCAAATCCGGTTGCTGCTCCAGATTATCGAGAACAAACGCAATGCGTTGGCGACCTGCTGCCGTAGTGTCGCCGGAAACGGCTGCATCCACCACGCGGGCATTGATGCCCCGCCCCCGCAGGCTGGCCTGCAGCTTCTCGGGATAGCCCTCATGCTCTGCAAGATTGTACCCTGCGAAAAGGCTGTCCCCAAACGCCAGGATGCGCCGTTCGGGCCCAATTACAGGCAGCACTTCCTCAATCGGCGGCGGCTCGGCGGCTGCGAAGTCTTCTGCCGGGGCCTCGGCACCACAAGCCACAAGGCCTGTCATAGCGGCAAAGGGCAGAAATAGACGGACAGACAATCGATACATTTCGTTACCACGGTCACCTTTCAATTCCTGCATAGCTATGCCATCTCCCGATTGTGACAAGCCCCCCAGATATTCCATTCGCAATAGATGCGCGCGATTTGCGGCTGACACTCGGTGAGGGTGACGCCGCAGTTGAGATTTTGCGCGGCATCGATCTGACCGTTCCATCCGGACAAACGCTCGCTCTGCTTGGCCCGTCGGGATCCGGCAAAAGTTCACTCATGTCGGTGTTGACCGGCCTTGAGCGGGCGACATCCGGCTCGCTCAACGTGGCGGGAGCGGACTTTGCTCATCTGGACGAGGATGCCCTTGCCTTGGCCCGCCGCGGCAGGATCGGCATCGTTTTGCAGGCTTTTCATCTCCTGCCCACCATGACAGCACAAGAAAATGTCGCCACGCCGCTGGAGCTGGCAGGGGTAAGAGGCGCATGGCAACGGGCCGCTGAGGAACTGGAGGCGGTCGGCCTGGGTCATCGGCTCACCCACTATCCTGCACAGCTTTCCGGCGGCGAACAGCAGCGCGTCGCAATCGCCCGCGCCATCGCCCCACGCCCGCCGTTGATATTTGCCGATGAACCGACAGGAAATCTCGATGCCTCCACCGGCACGAGCATTGTTGACGTGCTCCGCCGCCGCGAGGAAACGGGTGCGACCTTGATCATCATCACCCATGACAAGGGCCTGGCCGAGAAATGCGACCGCGTAGTGACCTTGGCGGATGGCTTGATCGCCTCGGACAGCGCAGCAAGATGAGCACGCTGGGCTGGGCACAAGCGTGGGCCATCGCCCGCCGCGACCTTCACCGGCAATTCCGGGGGTTGCGTCTACTGCTGGTGTGCCTGTTCCTTGGTGTCGGCGCCCTTGCCGCCATTGGCTCGCTTACCTCCGCCATCCGCGGAGAACTCGACGCCCAGGGTCAGGTGCTGCTTGGCGGCGATTTCGAAGTCGAAGTCTATCAGCGCTCCCTCACTGATGAAGAGAACGCCTTTCTGCGCGAATACGGGGAACTGTCCCAAGGGCTGCGCATGCAGGCCATGGCAAGCACTGAGGATGCGGCAGCACCTGTCGAGCTAAAGGCGGTAGAAGACAACTGGCCGCTCTACGGCGCGCTGACGCTAATCGATGGGCGCAGTGTAGGTGCTCCACTAGGTGATGACGCCTGGGTGGCAGAAGGGGTGGCTGACCGCCTTTCACTGCAAGTGGGTGACAGGTTTAGCCTTGGCCGCACGCCGCTCACCGTCGCGGGCATTATCGACGAGGAACCCGACCGGCTGAGCGAGGGCTTTTCGTTGGGCCAGACAGTGATCGTTCCGTACGAAATCCCTGAACAGGCTGGCCTGACCTTACCCGGTGCCATGTATGAGACCAAGACACGGCTTCGCTTCGACGGAAATTACGATCCGAATTCGGTGGAAACTGCAGTCGAAGATGCTTTCCCAGAAGCAGGCCTTGATATTCGCACGCGCGACCGCGCCTCTCCAGGCGCGGAACGCTTTGTCAGCCGTATGGGCGAATTCCTGACGCTGGTAGGGCTGGCAGCGTTGGTGATCGCCGGAATCGGAATAGGAGGAGGCGTTTCTTCCTATCTCCAGGCGCGACGTGCCAGCATTGCCACGCTCAAGATCCTTGGCGCGACAAGCAAGGATATCGCCCGCATCTACACGCTGCAAATTGGTGCTGCAGCCGTTCTCGGCTCCGTGGCTGGCCTGCTCGCAGGCATCATGGTTACTCCACTTCTCGCCACCGCCCTGGGTTCGCTTCTTCCGGTCGGCCATGCGCTGATCCTCGATCCAGCCTCGCTATTCCGTGCCGCTGCATTCGGCTTGCTGGTCGCCATGATTTTTGCAGCCCCGCCGATCATGCGGGCGCGCGAATTTCCTGCCATGGCACTGATGCGCTCGCGCGTTTCACCTATTGCCGAAGGCTGGAAAAGTGCGGCTCTGCCCGTACTCATTGGCCTTGTCGGCATTGCTTTGCTCGCACTGGTTGGCTCACCGACACCAGGACTGTCCGCGGTCTTCATGGGGGGAGCGCTGGTCATGCTCGGCCTCCTTTCCCTCTTGGGGATGGCAATTCGCGGGGCCGCGAAGAAATGGCCGCGTCCGGCCAATCCGATCGTCCGTGCCGCGCTGGCCAATCTATATCGTCCGGGATCGGCCACTGGAGCACTCGTGACCGCGCTCGGCTTTGGCCTGGCAGCCTTCGTGCTTCTGGCTAGCGTCCAGACCAGTCTCAACGGCAATATTGAACGTTCGGTTCCCGCCATTGCCCCAGACTATTTCGTGCTAGACTTGCCGGTAGACCGGGTGAACGAGTTCACCACCATGGTGGAAGAGGCCGCACCCGGATCGCAGATCAACGCCACCCCGACATTGCGAGGGACGGTCATTGCCTATGGGCCTGAGAACAATCCCAATGTCGTGGCGGAGATGCAGGAATTCCCAGATGGGACATGGGGTCTGCGCGGCGAACGCGGCATGACATATTCCCCGACCGTTCCGCAGGGCAATGTTTTGACCGAGGGCGAATGGTGGGAAGAGGACCACGCAGGCGAATTTCTCGTCTCGATCGATGAGGAACTGGCGCGCGCTGCAGGGTTGCAACTGGGCGATATCATCACAGTCAGCATACTGGGCGTGCAGAAGACGGCCCGGATCGCCAATTTCCGACGGCTCGATTGGGAGAGTCTGGGCTTCAACTATGTTTTTGTCTTTTCGCCCAACACTCTGGCCGATGCGCCGCATAACGTAGCTGCAACCGTGGCATTTCCGAGCGGCACGGAGCCCGGCACACTGCTGCGCGACCTGGCACGTGCCTTTCCCTCTAGCTCGGTCATAGAAGTCGGTCCGATCCTGACCGAGGCGCGCAATATCCTTGACCAGGTTGCTCTCGCCATTCTTGCCGCAGCATCGGTGGCGGTGCTTGCCGGCATAGCCGTGCTGCTCGGAGCCATCGCAGCAGCGCGTGCCGCACGTATCTATGACACGGTGATCCTGCGCGTCCTGGGCGCGAGCCGGGGCCAGTTGCTGGGCTTGCAATTCGCCGAATTCGGTTTGCTTGCCGCACTGCTCGCTGGTGTGGCGCTGGCCTTGGGAGTCGGAATAGCCTGGCTGATTATCACCCAGTTGTTCGAGTTCGACTGGCTGCCCGATTGGACAGAGATTCTCGCCGTGCTGGGTGCCGGACTGGTGCTTGTCCTTGTCTTTGCTTTCACAGCTTCATTCCCGGTCCTGCGCGCCAAGCCGGCGCAGACCTTGCGGTCACTCTGACAAGAAAACGGCCAGGGCGTCGGCCCCGGCCGCTCTTCAACCAAGTCTTGTCCTATTCGAAGGTGGCGGCCTTATTTCCCATGGGATGGCCCACATGCACCAGCGTACCGGCGATCATGTCGTGCAGGCCTTGCTTGCGCTCTGTCAGACCTACCATGATGTAGCCGATGAACAGGATGACGGCGGAGAGGATCTTGGCGAAATAGCGGCCTAACGCTCGCAAAAAGCTGATCCGGTTGCCGTCGAGATCGGTCACCACCATGCCGAGGAGCTTCTTGCCCAATGTCGCCTGCATCGACGAGCTTTCAAGACCGGCAAAATAGGCAATGCCGAGAAGCAGGCTGAGCGCGCCGCTTCCGGCATCATCAGCGCTGTAGGAATAGGCAGCCGACATGTCACCAAGTTCCGTAGTCGTGGTGCCGATCCCGAAAACCGAGCCAAGAATGCTGCTGATGATGCCCAGCAAGATAATGTCGATCAGATAAGCCCCGACCCTGCGCCAGAAACCACCATATTGTTCCATGAAACCCCTCCCACGTTTGGATCAGGTGGAGAAGACAACAATTTTCGATCCGAAGCAAATCGTGCTGTGAAAAACCGATTTCGAAAGAAGCAAAGCGGAAAAAGTAAAGGGGGCAAAGCGCCCCCTTTTACTATATTTCCAGCAGCACAAATCAGAAGCGCTTGCGGATCGTCGCGCCATATGTTCGCGGCTGGTTGGGATAGGTGGAGATCGATCCCGGCTGGCCTGGTGAATCGAACAGCGACAGCATGTAACGATCGTTCAGCAGATTACGGCCCCACACCGAGATATCGAGATCGATGTCGGTAAAGCTATAGGTTAGCGATGCTGACAGCTCATCCACCTGGCGCGTGAAAGGCTCGGCAACAGCAATTGCCGCTTCCTGTCCACCGGCGAGGAAGCCGGGCAGGCCCTCAATGACTTGGGAGCTCGATTCATAGTGATAGGTGCTGCGTGCGATAAGCAGATCGCCATTGGGCAGATCCTCTTCCCATTGCGCACCGATGATCACCGTCCATTCGGGAATACCGGCAGGCCTGGTTCCCGACAGGTCGCCCACGCTCGACAGCGGGAAACTGACATATTCGGGATCAAGCCAGGTCACCGCAAAGTTGAGCGAAAGGGGTTCGACGGGATTGGCCATTGTCTCCAGCTCCACACCATAGGTGCGCTGCTTGCCGGCATTTGCCAGCAGGAAACCGGTTCCGGTGAAGATGTTGGACTGAAAGCCATCAATGTCCTGGCGGAAGGCGGTGAGATTGGCCGAAAAGACATCCCAGCTCCCCTTGAAGCCCAGCTCGATCACCTCGGATTCCTCGGGTCCGGCAAAACGGCTTCCGAAGGTGAGGTTGTTGACCAGCAGGCCTGCCGTTTCCAGCGCCGCAGCATCCGAAGCCAGCGGACGGCTGTCACGTCCAAGATTGAAGGAACTCGCCTTGAACCCGGTTGCGAAGCTTGCATAGACATTCAGGTCCGGATTCACATCGTACGCAAGACGGATGGTATAGGAAAAGTCCTCATCATCCGTCTTTCCATCCTCCACGGCATTGGGAATGTTCACAAACGGCGGATAGAGCTGCAACGGCAAACCGATGAGGAAGGGATTGACGTTTGGATCGGCATCATTGGCATCCGCGAATGCCTGCGCGCCGGCCTGGACCTGCTGGAATGCAGCCGGGTTGCCCACGGCAAATGCGGCAATTTCCTGCTGCGTAGCTGGTCGGCCAAGCATCAGCAGATTGCCAACTGTGGTCGCTACCCCCTGGGCGAAAATGGCGCGATTGCCAGCATCGTACAGGTCGATGGTAGAGAAGGTTTCCAGCGCGGTGTAGTTCGTTACCGCGCGCTTGTCGTCCACCGTGTAATTGCCACCAAGGGTCAGCACCAGGCCCTCGGCAAGCTCGATGTCCAGCTGCGCGAAGAAGGATAATGCATCATTGGAAAGCTGAAATGTGCCCGTTTCGGCGGTACCTGCAGCGGCGAACTGGCCCAGATACTGCGTGGGATCGCCATACAGCGCTCCGATGGTGGCTTCGATCAGCTGCACTGTACTGCCCGAACCGTCACCGCCCGCACTCAAATCCGCGAAGTTACGGAAGCTGTTTCCGATCTGGATGTCCTGAAACTCGTCGATCTTCTCGTCGAAATAGAACATGCCGGCCAAGGCAGTTACCGGCCCCCAGTCGCCCGTCACGCGAAATTCTTGCGTGAAGGTCTCCAGTTTCTGTTCCTGATAGCGTTCCAGCAGATCGAGCGAAGTGAAGTCGACGTCCTGTGCATAGGCTGTATCGGTTTCGCGATAAGCCGTGATCGATGTCAGTGTGATATCGCCCAGTTCCAGGTCGAATTGGCCGGATAGGCCATAATTCTCGATATCATTGGTCGACGGGAAATTGTTGTAGACCACATTGCCGAATGGATCGTCCGGATCATTCACCATCCCACCCAGAGTAAGGATCGCGAGAGTGGCAGCCGATTGCTGGACATTGACGACGCCGCAGCAATTTTCGTCAATGCTGTCGTAATCGGCAATGATACGGGCTGTGAAATTATCACCATTGTCATACAGCGCCTGGCCACGGATGAACCAGCGGTCACGCTCATTGGTGCGCGTGTCGGACCCAAGATCAACGTTGTAGCCATCACGCGAGCTGATGCCCGCTGCCAGGCTCAAGGCTATGTCTTCCGATACCGGGCCGCTTACATATCCGCGCGCCACGATCGCGTCGAGATTGCCATAGGAGAATTCTGCCGAACCTTCCGGCGTAAAGGACGGCTCGCTGGTCACCAGAGAGATAACACCGGCCGATGCGTTCTTGCCAAACAAGGTTGATTGGGGTCCGCGCAAGACCTCAATGCGACTGACATTGGGGATGTCATTGATCGATGCCGCCGTTCGGGAACGATATACGCCGTCAATAAATACGCCGACTGAAGGTTCGATACCCGCATTGTTCGCGCCATTGCCGAAGCCGCGAATGATGAAATTGGTGTTCGCCGAACTCTGCAGCTGAGATACGCGCAAGGAGGGGACGATTGTCTGCAAATCCTTGAGGTCGCGAATTTCCTCACGGGCCAGTGTCTCGGCAGTAGCGACGGATACGGCAACCGGCGTCTCCTGCAACGTCGCCTCACGCTTGGTAGCTGTCACGATGATCGCATTGCCGAAGTCTTCGGCCCCGTCTTCAGCCGAAGCCGACTCCTGCGCCTGCACGGCCAAAGGCGTAGACAAGGCAACAGATGCTACTCCGCATAAGAGCATGCGCCCGAGGCAAGAACCCTTGTTAGGAACCTTCATATCTCTCTCTCCATCTCTCCCACGGACCGCAAAATCTCAGTTTTGTTGACTATATGTTGCAGCCGAAACCATTGAATAGTCCCTTGAAGCTAGGGGACGCAATCGTTTAGCTGCATATTCGGTTGCATTTGAAACCGGACCTGTATCAATTCGGCCACATGGGCGCTGTGTCGTAGGGGGGATCATCCCCTGTCCTTCGCGCTTGCGGGCAGCCGCTGTGTAAGCTAGAGGGCGCGGGATTTTCGCAGGTGCAGCAACGTCGCATCGGCCTGCACCCTGCTAACCCAAGGTTTTCTGTATGTCCGCGCCCCTCCGCAATGTGGCGATCATTGCCCACGTCGATCATGGCAAGACCACGCTGGTCGACCAGCTGTTCCGCCAATCCGGCACCTTCCGCGAAAACCAGCGGGTGGAAGAGCGTGCGATGGATTCCAATGATTTGGAAAAAGAGCGCGGGATTACCATCCTGGCCAAATGCACCAGCGTCGAATGGAACGGTACGCGCATCAACATCGTCGATACGCCCGGTCACGCCGATTTCGGCGCCGAGGTGGAGCGCATCCTTTCCATGGTGGACGGCGTAATCCTGCTGGTCGACAGTTCCGAAGGCGCCATGCCGCAGACCAAGTTCGTTACCGGCAAGGCCTTGTCACTCGGCCTCAAGCCGATCGTCGTGGTCAACAAGATCGACAAGCCCGATGGCCGTCCGCAGGAAGTGCTGGACGAGGTGTTTGACCTGTTCGTCTCGCTCGACGCCAATGACGAGCAGCTCGATTTCCCCGTGCTCTACGCATCGGGCCGCGATGGCTATGCCAGCGAAGACCAGGAAGCGCGTGACGGCAACCTTGAACCGCTGTTCCAGAAGATCGTCGACCACGTGCCCGAACCCGGCCTCGACACCACGGGCAAGTTTACCTTCCTCGCCACGCTGCTGGATCGCGACAACTTCATGGGCCGCATCCTGACCGGCCGTGTCCAATCGGGCACGCTCAACGTCAACGATCCGATCCATGCGTTGGACGCCGATGGCAAGGTGATCGAAGCGGGCCGTGCGACCAAGGTTCTGGCCTTCCGCGGGCTCGAACGCGTTCCGGTCGAGAGTGCCGAAGCGGGCGACATCATCGCTCTCGCGGGACTTGAAAAGGCAACCGTCGCCAACACCATCGCCGATCCTTCGGTCAGCGAGCCGATTGCCGCCCAGCCTATCGATCCGCCCACGTTGGCGATGCGCTTTTCGGTCAATGACAGTCCGCTGGCCGGACGCGAAGGCGACAAGGTGACCAGCCGCATGATCCGCGACCGCCTGATGCGCGAAGCGGAAAGCAACGTCGCCATTCGTATTACCGAAAGCGACGACAAGGACAGCTTCGAAGTAGCGGGCCGCGGCGAGCTGCAGCTTGGCGTCCTGATCGAGACCATGCGCCGCGAAGGCTTCGAATTGGGCATTTCGCGCCCGCGCGTGCTCTATCGTGAGGAAGACGGCCAGCGCCTGGAACCTTACGAGACGGTCGTAATCGACGTGGATGACGAGTTCTCGGGAACGGTGGTCGAGAAGATGCAGCGCCGCAAGGGCGAGCTGACAGAGATGCGTCCGTCGGGTACGGGCAAAACGCGAATCACCTTCTCCGCCCCTTCACGCGGCCTCATCGGTTATCATGGCGAATTCCTGTCCGACACGCGCGGCACGGGGATCATGAACCGATTGTTCGAAAAATACGGCCCTTACAAGGGCAGGATCGAAGGCCGCATCAACGGCGTGCTCATCTCCATGGAGACGGGCGATGCCGTGGCCTATGCGCTTAATGCACTGGAGGAGCGCGGCGAACTCTTCATCGGATCGGGCACCAAGCTCTATGAAGGCATGGTGATCGGCGAAAACGCCAAGCCCGAAGACCTGGAAGTGAACCCGCTCAAGTCCAAACAGCTGACCAATTTCCGCTCATCGGGCAAGGACGATGCGATCCGTTTGACTCCACCGCGCAAGATGACGTTGGAACAGGCCATTGCCTATATCGACGATGACGAAATGGTGGAGGTCACCCCGCAGAGCATCCGCCTGCGCAAGGTCCACCTCGACCCGCATGAGCGCAAGCGTGCCAAGCGCAAGGCAGAGGCTGCCTAGCCTTACCCCTCGCCAGCGGCTTGCTTCTTGCGGTGCCAGAACCACCAACTGTAGACAATTGGTATCAGGGCGGCGATCAGGATTGCGCCGATCGTTAGAACGACATTGGCACCCATCGGAAGCGGCAGCAGGGGCGCTACAATCATAACCAGTCCGGCGAGCATCATCAGCTTGCCGCCCAGGCGATGGGTCGCGATCCAGTTGTCCGTGTCGGTGATTGTCCAGGGCGTGCGGATACCCACAAAGAAACCCGGACGGCTCTTGGGCAAGACATTGCCGATCACCACGAACATGACACCGACACCAATCATGATGAGGTTCGAAGAAAGCGTGTAACCATGGGCAGGCGCAGCAATCACCAGCTGCACGATCACCATGATCGCCATCAGGCCAACCCATGCAGCCCGCAAGAGGGGTGCAGACCCTTCAAGCCGGTTCTGCAGCGGTTCGATAAATGGCGTTGCAGCCATGATGAGCGATATCGCCAGAAGGATAGCGGGACTAAGCAGCAGCGCGGGAAGCGCGTCCATATATTTGACGGGGTTGCCCGCCGCATCAAACCGGGTGGGTAGCTGCGCACCCTCTGGCAGCAGACCCGCCGTGTAAAATGCAAACGCCGTCATGGCTGCAACCAGCAGCAGGGAGACAATAAGAAGTCCCTTTACTTTCATACTTTCTCTCCTTCGGGCGAAGCATCGCCCTCATCCGGCCGCGAAATTCCCATGCGACCAACAAAACCCATCAGCGCTTCCTGAAGCGTGGACATGTTGAGCGTGTAGGTGATCGTCCCCGCCTTGTTTTCGCCCAGGATCAGCCCTGCCGCCTTCAGCTTGGCGAAGTGGCCCGACATTGTCGGCTTGGAGACCGGGAAATGGTCCGCCAGCTCACCTGCCGTCATGCCGCCACCCTTAAGCAGTTCCAGCACCTGGCGGCGAATCGGATGGGACAAGGCATCGAACACATCATTCATAGCTAATTAGCTAATTCCCTAAATGTGGTTTTGCAAGCACTTTCGTTTTTGCGCTCCCCCTCTCGCAATCGCGTGCATGCTGTTTTAAGGGGCGGTGATGGATATTGCCGATCTGCGGATTGCCCTGTTCAGCGGCAACTACAATATGACCACGGACGGGGCGAACAAGGCGCTCAATCGGCTGGTCGAATACCTGCAGCGGCAGGGCGCAGTGGTGCGCGTCTATTCCCCGGTCAATGATACGCCCGCGTTCGAGCCGCAGGGCACGCTGGTGGGCCTGCCATCGGTGGCGATCCCCGGGCGCAGCGAATATCGGTTCCCGACTTTCCTGTCGTCGCGAATTACCGCTGACCTGAAGGCGTTCGACCCGCACGTGCTGCATATTTCTTCACCCGATTTCGTTGCGCGGTCTGCGGTCAACTGGGCAAGAAAACGCAAGATTCCGGTACTGGCATCGGTCCATACGCGGTTCGATACCTACCCGCGCTATTACAACATGGGTTTCATGGAACCGCCACTCAAGGCGCTGATCCGCAGCCTTTATCGCCAATGCGATGCGCTGGTGACGCCGTCTGAAAGCATGGCCGAAGTGCTGCGCGAAGAGGGTATGAATGACGATATCGGCATTTGGTCTCGCGGGGTCGATCGCAGTATCTTCGATCCGTCGCGACGCGACTTAGGCTGGCGACGCGAACTGGGTATCGCCGATCACGAAGTCGCCGTCGGTTTTCTGGGCCGTCTGGTGATGGAAAAGGGATTGGATGTCTTTGCCGCCACCATCGCCGAACTGCGCAAGCGCGGCGTAAACCACAAGGTACTGGTGGTGGGCGAAGGGCCTGCAAAAGTCAGCTTCTCCGAACGCCTGCCCGGGGCCGTGTTGGCTGGCTTCCAGAGTGGCGAAAATCTGGGCCGCGCGGTCGCCAGCATGGACCTGTTGCTCAATCCCTCGATCACCGAGACTTTCGGCAATGTCACGCTCGAAGCCATGGCGAGCGGCATTCCTGTGGTGGCAGCACGCGCGACGGGCAGCACCAGCCTGGTCATCGATGGCGAAACCGGGACACTGGTCGAACCCGGCAACATCCCGGCCTTCGCCGATGCCGTAACAGCCTATTGCAATGACACCTCCTTGCGAGAGGCCCATGGTACGGCAGGCGAGCTGCGAAGCCGCAATTATTCATGGGACGCCATCAACAAGGCCGTGGCCGAAGCTTATCTCCGGCTTATCGCACAAAAGTCCAAACAGCCCTCAGCGTAGTACCCCAGCCGCGGTTTGTTGGCGTGCATACCATGCCAGCGCGATGGTGATCACTGGTACAAGAACAGCCATGATCGTCGGCAGAGTGCTGTCGGCCACGCCGGGCAGGGGATAGGCAAACTGATATACCATGCTGATCGCTATACCCGCCAGCGATACGACAAAAGCCGGATAGGCATGGCGGCTGCGGAAGAGCAGCAGGACCGATCCAACAACAGCGCCCCAGACCCCGACGGCCCAGGCAACGTTCATCCACAATGGGAAAGCCATGAAATAGGAATGAACCATGTGCGGCTCGAT
>CAJXLD010000042.1 GCA_913055595.1 uncultured Altererythrobacter sp. | reverse complement strand
GAAGGGATCATCGCGTCGCCTCTCGCCGCGGGTTATGCCTGCCTCACCGGGGAAGAGCGCGATCTGGGTGTGGCGCTGGTCGAATTTGGCGGGGAAGTGACCAATGTTTCTGTTTATGCCGGGGGAATGCTTGTGGGTCTCACATCGATTCCACGGGGCTCGGGCGATATCACCGATGCAATCGCTTCGGCCCTCGGAATCAGACGCTTCCAGGCTGAACGTCTTAAATGCGTCAACGGTTCGGCCATCGCCAGCCCGCATGACCACCGCGAAATGATCGGTGTTGGCGGGCCCGATGATGAGGGGACCAGCGCCGTGGCGCGCGGTGCGGATGATCGCGGCCGTATTCCACGTGCCGAGTTGATCTCAGTTATAACCGGAGAACTCGATACGCTTATGCGCGATGTGGGACGTGCGCTCGAAGCGATGGGGTTTTCCAGCGGCAAAGGCACGGCGCGGCAGGTTGTGCTCACAGGTGGCGGAGCCGAATTGGCCGGGCTGGCCGATTACGCACAAAGCGTTTTGGGAACGCCGGTGCGCATCGGCCGACCCCCGGCATTGCGTGGCTTGCCTGAAGCGCATGGCGTGCCGGGATTTGCCACCTTGGCGGGCCTGGTCCTCTATGCGGCCGAAGATCCGGTAGACATTCGTTCTGTTGGCTCGCGCTTTACCCATACAACGCGGATGAGCGGTTTGTCCGTCGTTCGCCATGTCTGGACAGCGATGCGCGAGTATTTTTGAGCGGGGATCAACCTGCGCGTGGCTGTGGATAGTTGTATTGCCCGGTTACCGCGTAGAATCCCTTTGTGGCAGAACAGCGCCACGTGTTATCACTTCTGGCTCCGTAGGAGAGCATTGACATGAGCATCAATATCGGACCGCCCTCTGTGGAGGAATTGCGCCCACGGATAACCGTGATCGGTGTGGGCGGTGCGGGTGGCAATGCCATCGCCAACATGATTGCAGCCGAGATCGAAGGCGTCGATTTTATCGTCAGCAACACGGATGCGCAGGCGTTGAACAACGCCGTGGCGGAACACCGAATCCAGCTAGGCCCCGATATCACGCAGGGTCTGGGTGCGGGTTCGCGGCCCGAAGTGGGGCGCGCTGCGGCTGAGGAGACGGTTGAAGAGATCGAGCGAGCGCTGGACGGCGTGAACATGGTCTTCATCGCGGCCGGTATGGGTGGCGGCACGGGGACGGGCGCCGCACCGGTGATTGCCGAAGTTGCGCGCCGTAAAGGGATCCTGACCGTTGGCGTAGTGACCAAGCCCTTCCTGTTCGAGGGCACGCGCCGTATGCGCGCGGCAGAGGCAGGGATTGAGGAATTGCAGAAGAATGTCGATACGCTGATCGTCATTCCCAACCAGAACCTGTTCCTCGTTGCCAAGGCGGAAACCACCTTCAAGGAAGCTTTCCAGCTGGCGGACGAAGTACTGCAGCAGGGCGTCCGGTCGATCACCGACCTGATGGTGATGCCCGGCCTGATCAATCTCGACTTTGCCGATATCCGATCTGTCATGAACGAGATGGGCAAGGCCATGATGGGCACAGGCGAAGGTGAGGGCGATAATCGCGCGCTTGAAGCGGCGGAACGGGCCATCGCCAATCCGTTGCTCGATGGCGTATCGATGCAGGGCGCCAAGGGCGTGATCATTTCCATCATCGGCGGCGAAGACATGAAGCTGCTCGAAGTCGATGAGGCCGCCAATCACATTCGCGAACTGGTGGATCCGGAAGCCAACATCATCTGGGGTTCGGCGTTCAATCCTGAACTGGATGGCCGCATCCGCGTGTCGGTTGTTGCCACGGGCATAGAGCAAAGCGCGGAACAGATGCAGTCGGCAGGCCAGCCGCTGAATCTTGGCGCATCGCGCGGACCGCAGAAACCTGTTCTTCCGTTGCCTGTTGAGGATGAAGTGGAGGACATCGCGCCTGAAGAGGGTGTCGCTACAGGCGGCACCGATTCTTCCGCACAGGAGGATGTGGACGCGGAGGCCGGTCCTGTTCCTGAGGGCTTCAGTGCAGAAGAGGGCGATGCAGAAGCACATCCCGATAATGATCAAGCTTCCTCAGTGGATGAGTCTACTGGAGAGGGGCTTGGTGAGGCTGGTGGACCGAACGAAGCTGCTGGCGAAGGCAGTGACATGTTCGAATTGACTGAAGAAGCGGCCGTCGAGCCTGAGCCTGAGGAGCCGGAGGACGAACTCTTGCTGGATAGCAGCAACGTTGCCGGATCCGGATCTGGGGAGGGCGGTCCGGGTCAAGCTTCTGGGCAACCGGGGGCGCCGGAAGGATCGGCACCCGGTGCCGGGAGTACGCTGTTTGAACGGATGGCCAATCTTTCGCGGACTGCACCTACGGATGACGAAGACGATGAGGACGAGGACGAGGACGAGGGAGACAATGGAGATGACGATGGTGAGTCCGCCATGCGCATTCCGCGGTTCCTTGGCCGACAAAACAACCAGTAGGTCGAAATTCGCTTGTCGTTCTGCTCTGCGGGCATAGCGCTCGCGCATGATGCTTCGAGGTTCTGAACACTGGCTGGCATTTGCAGGCGTGATCCTGGGTGCGGCGGCTGTCGCCGTTCCTGCGCCCCTGATGGCCCAGCCGGTTGTCCAGCAACTGCCAGACCCCGCATCCGAACGGCTGAATGATGCGCTGCGCCTGCTCGCTGCAAATCCGCAATCGCTGCCCGCTTTGATCGAGGCCGGAAGGGCATCGATTGATCTCGACGATGTGGATGCGGCTGAAGGTTTCTTCGCACGGGCACAGGCAATCTCTCCGGATAGTGGCGCAATGTTGGCCGGATTGGCGCTGGTAGCCCTGCATCGTGAAGATGGGGCCCTGGCGCTGGAGCTGTTTGATCAGGCCGCGCGAGCGGGTGAGAGTCTTGTCCCCTATGCGGCGGACCATGGGCTGGCCTACGACCTTATCGGCGAAAACCAGCTGGCACAGGAACGATACCAGACGGCCATGGCGCGCGAGGAAGATGCTGAAACCTCGCGCCGTCTTGCCTTGAGTTTTGCGATATCGGGCAACCAGAACGCGTCGGAAGCCGTCCTCCTGCCACTGCTTCAACGCCGTGATCTCGCCGCGTACCGCACGCGCGCCTTTGCGCTGGCTATCCTTGATCGAGAGGAAGAGGCCATTGTTATCGTGGAGACAATGCTACCAAGCGGGCTGGCAAGCCGCCTCATCCCCTATATGCGTCTCATGCCACAACTGACCCCTTCGCAGCAGGCTGCGGCGGCCAATCTCGGAAAGTTTCCGACAGTAGAAAATATCGGGAGGGAGGAGCCACGGCAGCCGCGCAGTGTGGCCCGATCGGGCCTGGCGCAGCCTTCAGTGGACGTCGGTTCGCGACTTGTGCCAGAAGGAGAGCCGCTCGCGCCGGCAAGGACCGAAGCAACCGATGAAAGCGCGTTGAGCCGGGTCTTGCGCCAACAGCAGCGACCGCAAGCCCCCGCCGCGAGTGACGAGCCGGCAAGCCTGGATGATGCCTTTGCCGGCTTCACCCTCTCGGATGAGGAAAACGCGTCCGGAGCAACACCAGGAGCTGTCGATTTGACAACATTCGAGCCGGAGAGGGAGGTGCGCGAAGCTGCACCACCCGAACATCCTGCGCGAATTTGGGTGCAGGTCGCTACGGGCCGCAATGCTTCGGCATTTACCTTCGATTGGCGGAGGCTGGTGCGCAATTCGCAGGGACTGCTCGAGGGTCGTGATGCCTATCGCGCGCGTTGGAACCGGACCAACCGTTTGCTGACAGGACCGTTTGATTCGCGTGAAGAAGCGCAGCAATTCGTCAGGGACCTATCGGGAGTGGGTATCAGCGCATTCCGCTTCACCAGCCGCGAAGGGGAGCAGGTAATCCCCCTCGATTAAGGAGAAGACAGAGCCTTATCCCCAGACTTCTGCCCGATTTGCCCAGCTATTTTTGCACACCTTGCCAACAGGCTTGTGGCAGTTCTCCCCGACGTTGCGATGCCCCCGCATTGCGTTTTGCCTGTTAGTCGGAGCATTCACCACTCGAACCAATGCACAGGGTTAATGCTTGATGAAACTGGGCCGGGAGCCAATGGACGAAACCGAAGATGCCGCGCCGGTGGAAATGCTGGCCGCGCTCTTCGAAGCCCATGGCTGGCCCTGCGAATTCGTCAATGATGACGAGATTTGTGGCGAGATTCCAGGAAGTTGGACAACATACCAGCTGCGCGGCATATGGCGCCGGGAAGATCGCGTGCTGCAATTGCTGTGCTTGCCCGAAGTGCGCGTTCCCAAGGACAAGAAGTCTACGGCTTACGAGCTGATTGCGCTGGTTAACGAGCAGCTCTGGATCGGCCATTTCGATGTCTGGTCGCAGGGCGGCGTGCTGCTCTATCGCCACGGGCTGATGCTGGGCGACGATGGCATGCTCAGCCTGTCCGTAGCGCAGATGGCGGTGGATCATGCGGTGTCCGAATGCGACCGCTTCTATCCCGCCTTCCAGTTCGTCCTCTGGGGCGACAAGTCCCCGCGCGAGGCGCTGGATGCGGCTTTGGTGGATGCGATGGGCGAAGCCTGATAATCGGCTTGGCCATGTTCGAATCCATTCTCCTTGTCGGTTGCGGAAATATGGCCGGTGCCATGCTCGAAGGCTGGCTGGCGGTTGGTATGCCCGAATCGCGTTTCACCATTGTCGATCCTGTCAGGGAGGATGCACCGGGCAATATTCCCGTGCTGCGCGATTTACCTGAAAGCGGCGAATTCGATGCCATCTTGCTCGGTGTGAAGCCACAAAGCCTTGCAGAAGTTGCCCCTCAAGTCGCACCTCTCGCAGGGGAGTGCGCGGTGGTGTTGTCCTTGCTCGCGGGCGTAGAGCTTGATGTGCTGCAGCAGCATTTTCCACAGTCAAAGGGGCAGGTGCGGGTCATGCCCAATTTGGCGGTTTCGATGGGCAAGGCTCCAGTCGCATTGGCGGAAAGCGGTCTTGCGTCATCGGATCGTAATGCCGTTCTCACACTGATGGCGCCGCTCGGAACACCCGAATGGATTGGTGAGGATCGTTTCGATCTCGTTACAGCACTTGCAGGGAGCGGCCCGGCCTTCGTCTATCGCTTTATCGATGCGCTGGGTGCCGCTGCGACCCGTCTTGGCCTGCCTGAAGAGCAAGCGCGCCGCCTTGCGCTCGCCATGGTAGAAGGGGCTTCTGCATTGGCTGCGCAATCGGAGCACGATCCGGGAAAACTCGCGGATATGGTCGCCAGCAAGGGCGGAACCACGCGCGCGGGGCTAGATGTGCTCGATGATGGCGAAGCATTAGCCCGCTTGGTGACCGAATGCTTGCGCGCCGCACGCGATCGCAGTGCGGAGATGGCCTGCGAAGCGCGGAAATAGGACCTGTTGAAGGTTAACGGCGCCACGTCCGGTTTCGCTTGAAAATCGAGTGGTAAATGCCGATATTGGCGCTGATCCGGCCCGAATTTGGGTGGCCGGGCAAAGGAGAATAGGATCACATGGCAAATTGGAACGACGACAACGCAACCCGGCAGGGCTTCGGTGTGTCGCCGAGCCAGGCGGGTGACGTCGCTGGCCGCACAACTTTCGATGCCGGCCTGCGCAAGCACATGCTCTCGATCTACAATTACATGGCCTCGGGCGTATTGCTGACGGGTATCGTGGCGCTGCTGACCGCACGCTCCGGCCTGGCAATCCAGTTCGCTTCCGGCCCGCTAATGTGGATCGTGGCGCTTTCGCCGCTGGCCATCGTCTTTGCGATGAGCTTCGGCCGTAACAAGTTTTCGACCCCCACTCTTCAGGCGATGTTCTGGGGCTTCACTGTGCTGATGGGCCTGTCCCTCTCGACGATTTTCCTCGTCTATACGGGCGCATCCATCGCGTTGACATTCTTCGCCACAGCGGCAGCCTTCGCGGGCTTGAGCCTGTTCGGCTACACCACGCAAAAGGACCTGTCCGGCATGGGCAGCTTCCTGATCATGGGCGTGGTTGGCTTGATCGTGGCGAGCCTGCTCAACCTGTGGTTGCAGTCGCCCGGCTTGATGTGGGCGATCAGCTTCCTCGGCGTGCTGATCTTCGCCGGCCTCACCGCTTATGACACGCAGCGGCTGAAGGACGAATATCTCTATGTCCAGAATGCCAAGCTGACCAATCCGGCGATCGCGGCCAGCTTCCCGATGGGCAAGATGGTCGTGCTGGGGGCACTCAGCCTCTATCTCGATTTCATCAACATGTTCCTGTTCCTGCTGCGCTTCATGGGCAGCCGCGAATAGGTCCTCATCTGGTCGCAATTGCGATTCATTTCATCGTGCCCGGGGCGCCATGTGGCGCTCCGGGCATTTTCTTTGGTAAACGCGCGGGCTAGGTTATTGAGCTACTCGAAATTAAGGTACGATTGGCCAGCAATAGGTGCGACGTACCGGGAAAAGGAACGCGCAGGATAATGCTGAAAATTGGCTGGAAACCCGCTGTGGTCGCTGTCGGACTTGCCGTTCTGGCGGGCTGCACGCCGCCACCCCCACCGCCTGCGCCGCCGCCTCCGCCGCCACCTCCGCCGCCTCCCGCGCCGGTAGTTGAGGTTGAGCCCATTCCCTATCGACCAGTTCCGCCTGCCGGTGCACCCTATGTGATGGACATTCCAAGGCTCAATGCAGATGGCGTGCGCGTGACGGTCAATCACGCTCTCGATGAGCAGGAAGCGGTCTGGCATTTCCGTTCTGGCTGGAATGTCGCCGCACTCAATTGCCTGGGTCCCGATGATGAAGTGATCAACACCGCCTATGGCCAATTCCTCAGCCGCTTTCCCAACGGCCTCGCATCCTCCAACCGAGCAATGGACCAGTTTTACCGTCGGCAAGCATCCTCCAGCAGGGAGGCACTGCGCCTGCGCGAAGCGCATGCAACGCAGGTTTACAACTACTTCGCTTTGCCGGGTGCACGGCGCGACTTTTGCAATGCTGCGCGGCTGATCGCCAATGAATTTCCGAACTATGTCGGTGACGACGTGAAGGATTATGCCGTCGCCAATTTGCCGTTGCTGGAAAGTGCGTTCGAACGCTTCTTTAGCGAGTATGAGCGTTACGAGCAGCTCTCTGCAGAATGGGACCGCGAATATGGTGCCGAATACGGGGCATCGCAGCCTGGCTATGTCGCGGTTTATGGTGCTGAAGGTTCAGGCGTCGCTGCCAGCTTGATCTCAGGGACACAGCCGAGTTCTGACGGCGCGGTATCCACGCCGATTGTCCAGCCTTTGCCCAACAGTGTACTTCAGGGCGACTAGGCAGACCATTTTTCTGCTTCCAAGCCGGTGGGCCATTCGCTAATAGCGCGCTCTTCGCAGGGATGAGCCCTGTCGAAACTGGAACGGGGCCGTAGCTCAGTTGGGAGAGCGCGTCGTTCGCAATGACGAGGTCAGCGGTTCGATCCCGCTCGGCTCCACCAGTTTTTACCTTCGGTGAAATCTGGTTATTTTTTCGTTTCGTTCGCCCATCCGGGTGAGCATACTCGCGGCTACTGCCTCCGTTTCGGTTTCGCCGGCACTGCGGGTGGGCACTTGCCCTTGCGGACCCTGTGGGTCCGATCTATCGCGCTGAACTGAACATTGGCGCCGTACGGGCTGGGCTAGAGCCCGCAAGCGCGACTGCGCGTCGGCCGGCTAGGCCGGAAGCCAAGCGGCCCGGATGGGCCGCGCCCGGCGTTTGAGGGTTTAACAGAAGATGCATTTTCTCGATCAGGCCAAGATCTTCATCAAGTCCGGTGCGGGCGGACCGGGCGCGGTGAGCTTCCGGCGTGAAAAATATATCGAATTTGGTGGCCCTGACGGAGGTGACGGCGGCAAAGGCGGCGATGTCGTGTTCGTGGCCGTTCCCGGCCTCAATACGCTGATTGATTTCCGTTACTCGCAACATTTCAAGGCCAAGCGCGGCGGCCATGGCATGGGCAAGGACCGCACCGGCAAGGGCGCCGATGATTTGGTGATCGAGGTTCCCGTGGGCACGCAGATCTTGTCAGAGGACAAAGAAGAGGTGCTCGCCGATTTCACCGAGGAAGGCCAGCGCGTCGTCTTGCTGGAAGGCGGAATGGGCGGGCGCGGCAATGCCAGTTACAAGAGTTCGACCAATCGCGCACCGCGTCAGCACCAGCCGGGCGAGCCCGCACAGGAAATGTGGGTCTGGTTGCGGCTCAAGCTGCTGGCTGACGTAGGCTTGCTGGGGCTGCCCAATGCGGGCAAGAGCACCTTGATCAATGCCGTTTCCAATGCCCGCGCCAAGGTGGGGCATTACGCCTTCACTACGTTGATCCCAAAGCTGGGAGTCGTGAATCACAAGGGTCGCGAATTCGTAGTGGCAGACATTCCCGGCCTGATCGAGGGCGCAGCAGACGGTGCCGGGATTGGCGACCGCTTCCTGGGCCATATCGAACGCTGCCGTGTTCTGGTCCATCTGATCGATATTTCCGGCGAGGACCCCGCTGCGGCGATGCGTATCGTCGAAAAGGAACTGGAGGCCTATGGCGCCGGATTGGAAGGCAAACCGCGCCTTGTCGCGCTCAACAAGGTCGACCTTGCCGATGAGGAACTGGTGGCAGGCTTCGCCGAGGAGTTGAACGAGGCAGGCGCGGAGCAGGTCTTCGCCATTTCGGGTGCGACGGGCGAGGGTATCGAGGAATTGCTCGATGCCGTGCTGGGTTATCTGCCGCAGAAGACAGCTACCGAGAATCCCGGTCGGGTTCCCGATGAAGACGATGACGGAGACGCGGGACCTGCCGAGTGGTCCCCGATCTGACGTCAAACGGCCATTTGCCTGAAGCAACGCTTCGGCTAAGTCCCTCTCCATGACGATAGAGCGCCTTACAGACCTGATCGATCCAGCCAAGACGCCGCGCCTTGTGGTGAAGGTCGGCTCGTCCCTGCTCGTGGGCAAGGATGGCAAGCCGCGCCGCGAATGGCTGGAGAGCCTGGCTGAGGAAATTGCAGAGGCGCGTGCGCGTGGACAGCAAGTCGTGGTGGTTAGCTCGGGCGCGATTGCACTAGGTGCGGCCAGGCTGGGCTTGGCCAAAGGCGGGCGCGGCAGCCTGTCCGAAGCGCAAGCTGCGGCGGCTGTCGGGCAAATTGCGCTGGGCGGGTTGTGGTCCGAATTGCTCGGCAAGGTGGGTATTACCGCCGCGCAATTGCTGGTGACGCTGGAGGATCTGGACGACCGTCGTCGCTATCTCAATGCTTCTGCTACGATCGGCAAATTGCTTGAAGCAGGGGCTGTGCCGGTCATAAATGAGAATGACTCGGTCGCCACCGAAGAAATCCGCTTTGGCGATAATGACCGGCTGGCGGCGCGCGCTGCACAGGCGGCAAGGGCAGATGCGGTGGCGCTGCTGTCCGATGTGGACGGGCTCTACGACCGCGATCCTGCGGAAGAAGGTGCCAGCCTGCTGGGCCGTGTTGAAGGTGTCACTGCCGAAATTCACGCCATGGCGAGCGGCAGTTCCTCGTCCGGCATGGGGTCGGGAGGGATGACGTCCAAGCTCCAGGCTGCCGAGATTGCCGAACGGGCTGGAATTGCCCTGGCGATATTCAACGGTACGCAGGAGCGACCGATTTCGCGGGCGATGAGCGAAGGGATCGGAACCCTGTTCCTGCCCCGCCGCAACGATGGAGCGCTCAAGTCATGGCTAGGCGGACGCCAGCGGATGGAGGGCGTAATTGTTGTCGATGCCGGATGCGCCAAGGCGCTGGCCAAAGGCGGGAGCTTGCTGGCAACTGGTATCACCGAAGTTGAAGGCGAGTTCGGTCGCGGCGCTGCCGTGGGCGTCCGCGATGTGCAGGGCAAACCGCTGGCGCAAGGGCTGGTCGAATATGGCTCTGCGGAGATATCCCGCATCAAGGGGCATCGCAGCGATGAGCTGGCGAACCTGCTCGGCTATGCCCCGCGTTCTGCAGTAATCCATCGCGATCAGTTGGTGCTTCTGTGACCATTGCAGTCACCGGTGGTACGGGTTTCGTCGGGCAGGCCGTGCTCGACGAGGCGGGTCGCCGGGGTCTGCCTGTAAAGGCATTGACACGCCGCGAGCAGGAACCGCGTGAAGGCGTTGAATGGGTGCGCGGCAATCTGCATGATACCGACGCACTGCAGACCCTCGCCAGGGGTTCCAGCGCCGTGCTCCATATCGCCGGCGTGGTGAATGCGCCCAACGTGGAAGGCTTCCGGCAAGGCAATGTCGAGGGGACACGCAACGTCGTCGCTGCAGCAGCAAAGGAAGAGTTACGCCGCTTTGTCTGCGTATCGTCGATCGCTGCCCGCGAACCGCAATTGTCCGAGTATGGGCGATCAAAGCGGGAGGGTGAGGAGGCGGTCCATTCCAGCAAGCTCGATTGGACCACGATCCGGCCGCCTGCGATCTTTGGCCCGCGCGATACCGAGATTTTCGAACTGTTTCGCGCAGCGAAATGGGGGGTTGTACCCGTGCCTCCGGTCGGCGCTGCTTCGCTGATCCATGTTGATGACCTGGCGAGGCTGCTGCTCGATTGTGCGAGTGCCGTTGAGGAGAGCGGGTGGTCCCGAAAAATCTTCGAACCCGACGATGCACGAAAAGGCGGTTGGCCGCATCGAGAGATGGCGAAGGCCATAGGCAAGGCGGTTGGACGCCCCGTTTGGGCACCCGCCACGCCCGCATTCCTCCTCAAAACTGCGGCGCAAATGGACCGCCTGCTTCGGGGAGACCGCGCCAAGCTAACGCCGGATCGTGTGCGCTACATGCTTCATCCGGACTGGGTTTGTAGCGGCGAAAGAACTGTTCCTGTCGAACTCTGGAAGCCGCTGATAGACACCGAAGAGGGGCTGGCCAGTACTGCGCGCTGGTATATGGACAAGGGTTGGCTGTAGGCAGATCGGTGAAAACTTGACGGAAAATTTTACAGTTTCTTCGTGATCGGCAAATATGCTGCTATGCCTAACAATCGGGTTGTGCCGGAGAGGACCTGTCAAAGGTCCGGCGGTACGAGGTAAATGGGGGTAGTATGTCAAAGAAAGCCAGCCGCGTTTCGCGCCGTTCTTTTGTTGCACTTGTCACAGGCGCAGCAGCAACAACCATGATCGCATCGCCAGCCAAGGCGCAGCGCACCGGGCGCACCGACAGCGACCCCAATGACTCCTCGGGCTATGGCCGCACCGGCTATACCGATAGCGATCCCAATGACAGCGCCGGCCATGGTCGTACGGGAACGACCGATTCCGATTCCAACGATCGCGCCAATTATGGCCGCGGCGGGGGATCGGGCCGTACCGACAGCGATCCTAACGATGCGGTGGGCCGAGGCCGGGGCAGTTCCGGAGTCACTGATTCCGATTCCGGCAGCAATCGCGACGCGTCTGGCCGCGGTCGCGGCGAGGGTACTGGCAATACCGACGGCGATCCCAATGATCGTGCGGGCTATGGCCGCTCAGGCCTCACCGATTCAGACGATTCCGACAGGGCGAGCTACGGTCGCGGTCGCGGCACGGCCTGATTGCAGTCGCAGCCTGCGGGCTGCAGGTCCTGACTTGCGAGGGGTGTAATGGGAAAGCCTTCCGGCGCAGACGGCGGTGCATCGGCCAGTCCGCTGGCCGACCTGATTGCTCCGCTTTCTGCCGAAGAGTTCTTCGAGAACTACTATGAAAAGGCTTTCTACCGCACGCCTGAGCCGGTCGCGGCAGTACGCGATCTGTTGAGCATCGACAGGATCGACGAGATTATCTCCGATTCCGAATTGCCGCCATCGTCGCTGACCATGGCGAAATCGGGATCGGGTTTGTCGCCGGACGAATATCTCCATCCCAATGGCGTGATCGATCGCGGCGCAGTGCTCGACAATTTCCGCGACGGCGCCACCATAGTGCTGCCGCAGCTGCATTTCGCCGATGGCAAGCTCTACAGCTTTTGCCTGGCGCTGGAGCGGGAGTTTGGCGCGCGAATCCAGACCAATATCTACCTGACCCCCAGCAATGCGCACGGCTTTGGCGTGCATTATGATGACCACGATGTCTTCGTCCTGCAGGTTTCTGGCCGCAAGAAGTGGGAGATATACGGTCAACGCGAAGGTCTGCCCTATCGCGGGGAGAACTTCCGCAAGGACCATGACGATCCCGGCGAATTGCGCGAGACCTTCGTGCTCGGGCCCGGCGAATGTCTCTATGTTCCGCGCGGCCTCGCACATCGTGCGTTGACCGAGGGCGATGAGGCGAGCCTGCATATCACCGTGGGAATTCTCGTGCAGAGTTGGGCCGAGTTCATGCTCGAGGCTGTGGCCGAGGCGAGCCTGCGCATACCCGAAATGCGCCATTCACTGCCGCGATCGCTCTACTTCGATCCAAGCAAGCGGGAAGAGAATGAAGCGATCTTCCGAAAGCTGATGGAGGCAGTGCAGAACAAGGCGAGCTTCGATGCGACGCTGAGTGCCTTTGGCAGCAATTTCGTGATTGCCCAGGGACCGCGCGTGCGCGGCGCGCTCAATGCGCTGATCGACGGGATCGGCGATGATGAGCGCCTGAAGTTGCGCGACAACATCCTCTATGCGCTCGAGCTGGAAGGTGAGGAGCCGCAACTGACCATCGCCGGGTCCGCGATTCCACTGGCTTCGGACCTTGCGCCGCAATTGCGCGACCGCCTGGCAACTGGTGACCTCGCGATTTCCGATTTCACCGTAGATGATGCAGAGGATTTACGCGACACGGTGGAAACGCTGGTTGCCTACGGCCTGCTGCAACGCAGCTAACAATCCTGTTCACGGCAGTCAGAGGGCGACCGCCCGCTCGCAGGTGCCCCGCAGCGTAGCGGGGGGAATAGCACCGAGGATGCCCATGCGGATGCATGGGCGTAACCACAAACAGGCAAAGAAAAAGCCCGGCCGAATAAACGGCCGGGCTGGGAAGTTTGGGAGAGGATGCCTGAAAGGCCCCCTCCATATGCGGTGGGATTGCGTTCTACTCAAACGCAATAATTGCATCAGCCGTTGCGCTTTGTGCAACAAACGTAAAGAAATGCTGAATCGCGGGTAAATACCTGTCAAAAAACGGGTTCGTAACCGGGTGGAAGCTCGCCATCATCGCCGCTTTGCGGATTGTTGGGAGAGTGGATGCCGCATTCGGTCTTGTCCCAGCCACGCCAGCGGCCCGAACGCGGGGCTT
>CAJXLD010000041.1 GCA_913055595.1 uncultured Altererythrobacter sp. | reverse complement strand
GCACGCGGTGCTGACCGATAAAGATGCCCTTCCCGCCGATTTCCAGCGTTGCATCCTCCGTAAACAGCTCGCTCAAATGCGTCCATTGGCCCTTGTCGACGAAATAGCCATAGGCGCGCTGCACGCGCTCGATATCGTTCATATCCTCAAGCCGGGTTATGCGGCTGTCGAGTTCATCGAGCAGGGCATCCACGCTTTGCTCCTGCGCAAGGGCGGGAGTGGATAGGGCCAATGCGGCGGCGGCGGTGAGAAGTGCCTTCATCATCATTCCCTCCCCGAAATATCGTCGCGCGGTTGCACCACTTCGATCACCTCGCCCGTTACAGGGTGTGGATAGGAGAAGGGCGGAATATAGTTGGACGGGAAGCTGCGATAGCGCTCGCTCGGCGGCTCGTCAGGCGGAAAGAGCGCGCTCATCCCTTCCATCGGGATGGCAGAGCGTGAAAAGCCGGCATCGTAATCGGTCAGCGCTGTCATGTAGAAATGCAACTCGGCAATCTTCCATACGCCATTCTCTTTGACATAGTCGTTCTCGTAAATGCCCACTCCCCAATTACCGTTGGCACCGGGTTCGGACAGCATGACCATCCCCTGCCAGCGACCGGTTGCGGTCTGCCCATCCTCGGCAACGGTAATCATGGCCTGCAATTGCATGTGGTTGTTGAGATGGCCCGGAGCGAGCCGTTCGGGCCCGAACAACAGCAAAGCCCGTTCGATCCGATCACGCCCGATATAGACGCCGCGCGCGCCATATTCGAACCGGCCATCGCGGGAAAAGAGATCGGCGACCTCCTCCCACATGCCCTTGTCGAAATAATAACCGAATGTGGCCTGCAGCACTTCGATATCCTGCTGGTCCTCCAGCCGCTCGACCCGTTCGCGATAGGCGGCGAGGCGCTCCTCGGCGGACTGCGCTACGGCAGGCGAGGCCACGGTCAGGGCGAGCGCGGATGCGACGGCAAGTCTGATCATCGTGGTCTTCATCGTACTGGCCTCCCCGTAACAGGATGGGGTGCCTGGAAGGTCGGGATATTGGGCTGCGGAAAGCTGACATATTCGGCAGTTGGTGGACTGTCGGGCGGAAAATCGACCGATGTCTGGCTGCGTTGCAGTCCCTCGCCTTCTCCCAGCCTTGCCCAACCTTCGGCGTAGGCGACTTCGAAATTCACGTAGAGGTGAAGCGACTGGATCTTCCACACGCCGCCTTCGCGGACATAGGTGTTCTCATAGATGCCATCGCGCCATTCGGCATGCTCGTGATACTGGCCCAGCATGCCGAGGTCACGCCAGCGCGCCGTGGCACTGAGCGCATCATCGGCCACCACAATGGCCGGCTGCAGCGTCACCCATTCGTTGAGCTGGCCGTAAATCAGCCCTTCCTGCCCGCCGTGCAGGCGGCGGAGATATTCCTCGATCCGCTCGCGCCCGACATAAACGCCGTCCATGCCCATTTCGAACGTCCCATCATCGGCGAAGAGGTCTGCCGCCTGCCGCCACAAGCCGCGATCGACATAATAGGCAAAGGCGCGTTGCAGGTTCTTGATGGCCCGCGCGCCTTCGAGCTTTTCGACGCGCATGGTCAGTTCAGCCGCTTCCTCGCGGATTTCAGCCTCGGACATTTGCGCTTGCACAGGCATAGGCAGTGCCAGCAGGCTGGCTGCGATAACAAGTTCGCGCATCATTCCCCTCCCGGAATTTCAGCGTTGCGGATGATAAAGTCGCCCGGATCCTGCATCTGCTTGTTGGGGTCGAACAGGAAGGACAGCTTGCCTTCCGGGTAGAAGGCGCGGCCATTCGCAACCGTTACCGAGCTGGCATAATCGATGCCATCGGCGATCACATCTACCTGCACCGGTCCTTCTTCAGCGAAGGTCAACACGGTGATCGTGCCGCTATTGCCTTCTGACTGGACCATGCGCGTGTCGTCCAGCGGACGCAGCCCGTCCGGACCGTTCATCGGCTGCGAGGTTTCGAGAACTGTGGTCCCGGCAAAGGTGCCGTCATCATCCATGGCGATATGCAGCAGCGTGTTGCGCTGGATGGCGTTGGCATAGAGCTCGCCGCCCGGACCGAAGCTGATACCATCAAGGCTCGCGAATTCTGGATCTGTGGCCCAGACTTCAAACGCGTCACCACCATCGGCCAGTTTGACGATCCGGCCGCCTGCCATCTCGCTGGCGAAAACGTCACCATCCGCGGCAATGGTCATATCATTGCACATGGCGGGGCCATCGACCTCCAGCGGATAGCTGGCTACGAAACTGCCATCGGCAAGGCTGAACGTCTTGATCGCCGGGGCACCGCCTCCAACCATATCGTTGGAACAGACCCACAGCAGGCCGCGCGCATCGTCGGCCAGCACGCCGAATACGGTCGCCAGTCCGTTTTCTTCATCGGGCGTAATCCAGACGGGTGCCGTTTCGTCGCCGATTGCGGCCTTGAAGATCATGCCCGGATTGCTGCCAATATAGATGTTGCCCGCAGCGTCGGAAGTAATGCTCTCGGGGAAAAGCCGCTCGCCTTCCATCACTATCTGGGGAGGTGCGGGGGCCACTTCTTCAACCGGTTCCGCGGCACATCCTGCCAGCGCAAAACCAAGCCCAACAGCCGCGCAAAGACCCAGGCGACCCGCAGGCCCAGCCAATTTCAACATGCCATCTCCCCTCAATACACCGACCCGGCGCAGGCGGCGCATCATAGGGCGCTGGCGCTTCGTGAAAAGCCCCCTCTTTATGATTGATTTGCAACCTAACGAGTTAGCGCTACCATGGCACCAGAGAGGGTGAGGAGAGGCTCATGACCAGCAAGAAATCAGAACATTTGTCACGCCGAGAAGTACTGGCGGCGGGCGTCGCTGCGGCGGGTGCAGTTTCGGCAGCAAATGCCATGGCGCAACAGGCCGAGGGCCAGCCCTTGCTGGGCAATCCGCAGCTGCCCGAAATTCCGGGATCGAAAATGCGCTGGGCCATCGTCGGCCTCGGCACGTTCGGTGTGGGCCGGGTGATTCCGGGCTTCGCCGATGCCCGCCAGTCGCGCATGACCGCCTTCGTCTCTGGCAATCCGGCCAAGGCGCAGGATCTCGGCGCGCGCTATGGCGTGTCGCATTTGTACAATTACGACAACTTCGACGACATCGCGCAAGATGACGAGATCGACTGCGTCTATATCGTCCTGCCAGTGGGCCTGCACGCCGAATACACGATCCGCGCGCTGCGCGCGGGCAAGCATGTGCTGTGTGAAAAGCCGATGGCGTCCACCGCCGCCGAAGCCGAGGCGATGGTCGATGCCGCGCGTGAAGCGAACCGGCAACTGGGCGTCGCCTATCGCGTGCATTTCGAGCCCAATAATCGCGATGCGCAGCGGCGGATCGTGGCGGGCGAGCTGGGCACGATCCGGCATATCTCCGCCGATCACGGCTTTTCTGCCAATCCCGATTACGCCCCACATAAATGGCGGCTGGAAAAGCTGCTGGGTGGCGGTGGATCGATGTATGACATCGGCATTTACGGTCTCAACACATCATTGATGATGCTCCCGGGCGACAACGTGACTTCGGTTTCCGCTGCATATTCCACGCCCACTGGCGACGACCGCTTCAATGAAGTGGAAGGCGCCATCGAATACCGCCTGCGCATGGCGAGCGGCATCAGCGTGCAGGGATCATCGTCCTATTGCTACAGCCCCTATGTCTCGCGCCAGCGCTATTTCGGCAGCACGGGCAGCATCGAGATGCAACCGGCGACCACCTATGACAATAACGTGATACAGCTTGAAGGTGGCGGACCGCCGCGCACATTCCGTAGCGGCGATCCGATGAGCCAGTTTGCAGCGCAACTGGACGGATTCTCCGAAGCGGCGCGCAACAACGCGCCGCACCTGACTCCGGGCGAGATGGGCCTGCGCGACATGAAGCTGATCGAAGCCATGTATCGCAGTGCCGATGCAGGCGGCGCGGTGATGGAGGTAGATATCGCGGTCTAGTGCTTGATGCGCCCCTCCCCTTGGGGAGGGGCTGGGGGTGCGGGTTCGACGATCCTTTGACGTCGTACACCCCCAGCCTGCCTCCCCCTCAAGGGGGAGGAGTTCATGTTCTAACGGGCGAGCCCTTCACCCTCTCCTTCGCCGTCAAGGTCGGATGGCACAAGGTCGGGCAAGTCACCCGGCTGGGCGGATTTAACCGCCATCGCCCTGAGGCCTGCCCGAAGTGCATCCTTGTCTGCGGCACTATCCAGCCAGCGATGCAACACGCCAGTTGCAAAGGCATCCCCCGTACCGATCCGGCCTACCGGTGCTGCGAGCGTCAGCGGACCTGCCTCGGCCATTCCTTCACGCCGGTCGATCCGCGCGGTTACTTCCTGCGTCTCGCCCGCACGCGTGTTGCGCGCGGTCGAAACCATCATCGCCAGCTTAGGAAAGGCGGCGAACATGGCTTCGGCCGCACTGCGCGGTCCGGCCCCATCGAAGTCCTGGCCCAGCAACAGGCCCGCATCGCGATAATTGCCGAATATTATATCGGCCTGCACTACGAAGGGTGTCAGGACAGCACGCGGATCGCGCCCGCTCGCCTGCCACAGGCTGGCGCGGTAATTGCCGTCAAAGGATATGCTGCAGCCCCTGGCTACTGCCCGCTCCACCAGAGCTGAAGTGGCAGCTGTACTCTCATTGCTCAAAGCGGGCGAAATGCCCGAGATGTGTAAATGATCCACGCCGTCGAGCGCCGATGCAAAGTCATAGGCCCCCGCGTCGGCAAGTGCAAAGGCGCTGCCTGCCCGGTCATAGATGACATCGCCGCCGCGCGGCCCGGCGCCGGGGTTATGGAAATAGGTGCCCATGCGGCCTTCGCCTTCGCGCACGAAGGTAAGATCAACCCCTTCCGTCCGCAGCCGTTGCCGTGCCAGTTCGCCCAGGTGCCCAGCGGGAAGCGTCGATATGAGCCGCGCCTCATGGCCCAATTGCGCAAGTCCTGCAGCAACATTCGCCTCCGCCCCGCCAACATGCACATCCAGTCCGCTTGCCCGCCGCAGCGACGCGCCTCCTTGCGGTGCAAACCGCAACAAGACCTCACCGAAACAGGCAATGCGTGCCAAATCAGCCCTCCGACAGCCGAGCCGCTTCCATACGCGGCACCAGCAGGTGGATGATAATGAATGCGATCATATAGCCAAGCCCGGCATATATCACGATGGGTGTGTAGGAACCGGTGAGTTCAAGCGTCCAACCCGTCGCCTGCGCAATCAGGATACCACCCACCGCACCAGCGGCACCGCCCATACCGGCCACCGTCGCTACCGCGCGACGCGGATAGAGATCGCTGATCATGGTGAAGATGTTGGAACTGAAAGCTTGGTGCGCCGCGGTTCCGAGGCCGATCAGCAGCACTGCCACCATCGGGCTGGGCGCATAGGTCACCGTCACCATCGGCAGCGCGAAGAGCGCAGCAATGAACAAGGTCGTCTTGCGCGCCCGGTTCACCGACCAGCCACGACCGATAAAATGCGATGAGAGCCAGCCACCCGCGATCGAACCGATATCGGCGAGCAGGTAGACGCCGATCAACGCCGGACCGATAGTCGCCAATATGCCGCTATCACCGGTGGGGAAGAGCTCCATTCCCTGCGTGCGCGAGAGGAAATCGGGCAGCCAGAAGAGGAAGAGATACCAGACCGGATCGGTGAAGAACTTGCCGCAAATGAAGTACCACGTCTGCCGCTGGCGGATGGCTTCGCCCCAGCTCAGCGGTTTGCCCGCCACATCTTCCCCATCCTGTTCGATCCAGCGTCGTTCTTCATCCGTAACCTGCTCGTGTTCGGATGGCTGGCGGAAGAAGCGCAGCCAGGCCCAGAGGAGAATGAACCCCATCCCGCCGGTGACGAGGAAGGCCATCTCCCAGCCATAGGCACCGGCAATTCCGATGGCGATGATCGGCGTCAGCAGCACGCCGACATTGGCACCGGCATTGAGGATGCCGACGCCCAACGCCCGCTCGCGTTTGGGGAACCACTCGGCGACCGATTTCACTGCGCCAGGATAGGCGGCGCTTTCGGCGATACCCAGAGTCACGCGGGCGAGGATGAATGCCAACACACTACGCGCGGCAGCGTGGAAACAGGCAGCAAGGCTCCACAGGGCAATGGCGATTGCCATGCCCTTACGCGTGCCAACCTTGTCGAGCCAGCGCCCCACCACCAGCAGGCCGATGCCGTAGCTGGCCTGGAAGGCGGTGACGATATTGCCGTAATCGACCTCGCTCCAGCCGAGGTCTTCCTCGATCACCGGCTTCAGCACGCCAATGATCTGGCGATCGATATAATTGATGGTGATGACGAAGAAGAGCATCGCGCAGATGCCCCAGCGATATTTGCCGAGCGGCTTCTTCAGCCCCTTTGCCACACCCGCAGGCGCGCTTGTATTTCCCTCTGCCTGGGACATCTGGCGTTCCCCTCTCCCTGATAGCGCTACCATATGTGCGCAAGGCGCGGGCGGCAAGCCCGATCCTTCCTAGTCCTCGTCAAATCCCGCAGCGGCGCGCAGGCGGGCACGCAGGATCGTTCCCGATTCGGTCAGATCCTCCGCACTCCAGCCCGATGGCGGCGTTCCTGGTTTCAGCGCCGCACTGCTCTCATCCCGGTTGGAGATCGACCAGTTGAGCCAGCTGATGTCGTTCGCCTCGGCCCAATCCCACCAAAGGTCGGAACTTGCCATGTCGATAGGCCCGTCACCATCGGCATTCACGATGCCGAATTCGGTGATCATCAGCACCAATCCAGCGTCGAGCGCGGCGTCACCTTTGGCACGCAGCTCTTCCTTATGCGTGCCTGCGTAATAATGCAGCGTGTAGCCGAGATTCTCGCCCATCACCGGATCCTGCGCCGCGATATCGACATCCTGGCTCCAGCTGGGGGTTCCCAGGATGATGACATTGTCGGGGTCGATCGCCCTGATCGCGGCGACCATGCGCTCGTGATAGGGCTTCACGTCGCGCGACCAGTCGACATCGTCGCGCAAAGGCTCGTTGAACGGCTCGTAAATAAGATTGGGAAGGTCGCCATAGCGCCGTGCGATCTCTGTCAGGAATGCCTCCGCTTCGTCCGGATGGTTGCGGTGGGCGTGCCAGTCGAGAACCACATAGATGCCATTGGCTTCTGCCGCCTCGATCACGGTCGAAGCCTTTTCGATCTCACGGTCGAAATGGTTGAGTGCGCTGTCCTCTCCCTCCGCGGCGATGGCGGCGCGAACGGCGGTCACTTTCCAGTCATCGACCAGCCAGTCCACCGTTTCGCGACTGTAATATTGCGGGTCCCACTGCGACCAGAACAGGCTCATCCCGCGCAAGGTGACGGGGTTGCCATGCTGGCCGACGATCTTTCCATCGACCACCGACAAAGCGCCGTTGAGCGCGACAGGACTACCCTCCGGCGCATCCTCGACATAGCTTGTCGGTGCCTCAGGTTCGGTTGCAGTGCAGCCCGTCAGGCCCAGAGCAGCGGCAGCAATTATGCCAACCACAAGGCGTTTCATTGACCCTCTCCCATACGGCCCAGTTCGCTGTGGGCTTTTTCGATAAATGCGATATCGGCAGCCGACGGCACCCAAGCGGACGCGAGCAATCCTTTCGCGCCGAAGAGATTGAAGACCTGCTCCACGATATCCTTGCCCTCGACCCCTGCGCGCAGTTTTTCGGCCAGGGGATCGTCCAGCAGCTTGCAATCGGCAATATGCAGCAGCCAGGCGGCAATTCCCGTCAGGATTGCGGGGCATTGTCCGCTTGCTTCCGCCAGCGCTCCCAACCAACGTTGTGGTATCTTCTGGCTGCCATCCATGGCGATCTGCGCGAGACGATGGTTGAGAGCAGGATCCTCGAAACGCGCGACAAGCCTGTCCGCATAAGCAATCAAGTCCTGGCCCGGCGCCGGATTGATACATCCGGCACCCTCCACTCGCATCAGCCTGTTCACAGCAAGGCGCAGCTCGGGATCGGCGATGGCCTGGTGGACGAATTCATGCCCGCGCAACAGCCCGCAATAGGCGAGGAAGCTGTGCGCGCCATTGAGCATGCGGAGCTTGGCGGTCTCGTATGGTGCGACATCGCTAACAATTTCGACGCCGAGCTTCTCCCAACACGGGCGCGGGCCGGCGAAGCGATCCTCGATCACCCACTGGGTGAACCGTTCAGTGAAGACGGCGCCCTCATCGCGCATACCGATACGTCTCGCCAGCGCGTCGCGATCTGCATCGCTTGTAGCGGGCACGATGCGGTCGACCATCGTCGATGGGAAGCTGCATTCATCGGGCACCCACATGCTGATATGACGCGTGCGCAAATGGGTGTAGCTACCCAAGAGTCGCGCCAGTTCGCCACCATTGTCGGGTAGGTTGTCGCAGCTGAGCAAGGTCACGCCCGGCAGGCCTTCGGTGCGGCGACGGCGCAGCCCCGCGCACAGCAAGGGGTAGAAGCTCTTCTCTGCCAGGTCGAGGTCGAGCGAACCGTCGCTGCCCCGGCAATAACCTTTTTCGGTCACTGTAAAACCGACGATTTTGCAATCGGGCGAAGCTATCCGATCCGCGATCGCTTCCGCATCGCTACCTGCCACCAGCACCTCACGGATGGAACCGATGACGCGCGTTGTCGCCTCATTCCCGCTCCGTTCGGTCAGCGTATAGAGACCGCCCTGCGGATCGAGCTGCTGCGCCACGGCATCCGATCGCAACGATACGCCCGATATCATCCAGCCGTTCTCGCCCGACTCCATCGCCGCATCGCAATAGGCCGCCAGATGCGCACGGGCAAAGGCACCGATGCCGAAATGCACGATCCCCACGGCCTGCGCATCGCGATCATAGGAAGGTCGCGACACATCGGCTGGCAAGTCGTCCAAGGTTGCGGGCGCAAGTCTCACAACCGGTACGCTCGCTTCGCCAGATTATAGGCCAGGTCCTGCGCCAGATCGAAGGCCTCGTCCTCCTCCAGCCGGTGCTCCACGACCAGTTCAGCCAGGAAGCCGCAATCCACCCGCCGCGCCAGATCGTGACGCGCTGGAATCGAGAGGAAGGCGCGCGTATCGTCGTTGAAGCCGACCGTATTGTAGAATCCCGCAGTTTCGGTGGTCATGCGGCGGAAGCGGCGCATGCCTTCGGGGCTGTCGTGGAACCACCATGCCGGGCCCAGCTTGAGGCAGGGGTAATGGCCCGCCAGCGGCGCCAGTTCGCGCGCATAGGCGGTCTCGTCCAAAGTGAAGAGGATCAACGAAAAGCCCGCCTCGTTCCCGAAACGGTCGAGCAAGGGCTTGAGCGCATGGACATAATCGGTCTCTAGCGGGATATCCGCGCCCACATCGCGGCCGAAGCGGCTGAATAGCGCGGCATTGTGATTGCGGAAGCTGCCCGGGTGGAGTTGCATCACCAGCCCGTCCTCCAGGCTGATGCGCGCCATTTCGGTGAGCATTTGCGCACGGAAGAGTTCGGCATCCTCGGGCAATGCGCCGCCGCGCTTTACCCGGTTAAAAAGGCGCTCGGCCTCCTCGCCCGAAAGGTCGGCGGTTTGCGCGCTGGGGTGGCCGTGATCGGTCGAGGTCGCCCCCATCGCCTTGAAGAAGGCCCGCCGCTGGCGATGCGCGGCAAGATAACCCTGCCAGTCGAGGCAATCCTCGCCGGTAAGCTTAGACAGGGCAGAAAGATTATCGGTAAAGCCCTCGAATTCGGGATCGACCACCGGATCGGGGCGATAGGCGGTGATCACGCGCCCGCCCCAGCCGCTGTCGCGGATCGTCTTGTGATGGTCGAGCGTATCGAGCGGGTTTTCGGTGGTGGCGATGACCTCGATACTGAAGCGCTCGAACAGCGCGCGCGGGCGGCAAGCGTCGGTCGTCAGCGCATCGGTGATTGTGTCGTAATAGAGGTCCGAGGTTTCCGCCTCCAGCCGCACGTCCAGCCCGAAGACCTCGTGGAACACCCAGTCACACCATATGCGCGAAGGCGTGCCGCGGAAGAGGTGATAATTCTGCGCCAGCGAGCGCCAGGCCTCGCGCGGATCGGCCTCCGCGCCCTTCACTCCCAGAGCCTCGAGCGCGATCCCCTGCGAATAGAGCATGCGAAAGAGGTAATGATCGGGTTGCAGCAGTAGCTCAGCGGCGTTGCCGAAATTCTCGTTCAACGCGAACCAGGAAGGGTCGGTGTGGCCGTGCGGGCTAATGATCGGCAGGTCCTTGACCGTATGATAGAGCGCCCGCGCCACGTCCCGAACGCGCGGTTCCGCCGGGAACAGCCGGTCCTCATCCAGCAATAACGGCTTGGCCAAGCGCCTCTCCTCTCGCTTTATGCGCGCGTCTCGTCTACAACTATGGTAGCGCTAACGTAAAGGCCTCTCGTCCATGAAAATCACTGCCGCAAGAGTAGTCGTCTGTTGTCCGGGTCGAAATTTCGTCACGCTGGTGGTGGAAACCGACCAGGGCGTGACCGGCATTGGCGATGCCACGCTCAACGGGCGCGAACTGGCCGTGGCCTCCTACCTCACCGATCACGTGATCCCGAACCTTATCGGCCGCGATCCGCAGCGGATCGAGGACATGTGGCAGTTCCTCTATCGCGGCAGCTACTGGCGGCGCGGGCCGGTGCAGCTTTCCGCCGTCTCCGCCGTCGATACGGCGCTGTGGGACATCAAGGCGAAGATGGCGGGCATGCCGCTCTACCAATTGCTCGGCGGCAGAAGCCGTGAACGCGTGCTGGTTTATGGCCATGCCAATGGCGGCACGCTGGAAGAGACGGTCGAAGCGGTCGGCCAATATCTCGATATGGGATACAAGGCGGTGCGCGCACAGAGCGGCATTCCGGGGATCGAAAAGGCCTATGGCGTGGCGCGCGGCACTTTGCACTACGAGCCCGCCGATGCGGCGCTGCCGACCGAGACGGTATGGGACACGCCCAAATACCTGCGCTTCGCGCCCAAATTGTTCGAAGCCTTGCGCAAAGAATATGGCGAGGAGCCTGAACTGCTGCACGATGTCCACCACCGGCTGACGCCGAACGAGGCGGCGCAACTGGGCAAATCGCTGGAAGATTACCGCCTGTTCTGGATGGAAGACCCGACGCCTGCGGAAAACCAGCAGGCCTTCCGCCTGATCCGCGAGCGGACCACCACGCCCATAGCGGTGGGCGAGATCTTCAACACGATCTGGGACGCGAAGGAGCTGATCGAGAACCAGCTGATCGACTATATCCGCACCACCGTATTGCGCCCTGGCGGCATCACCCACCTCAGGCGGATTGCCGATCTTGCCAGCCTCTACCAGGTACGCACCGGCAGCCATGGGGCGACCGATCTCTCACCCGTCACTATGGGCGCGGCACTGCATTTCGACACCTGGGTGCCCAATTTCGGCATCCAGGAATATATGCGCCATTCGGACGAGACCGACGCGGTCTTCCCGCACGATTACCACTTTGCCGAAGGTTTCCTCCATTGTGGCGAAACGCCGGGGCATGGCGTGACGATCGACGAGAAACTGGCGGCGAAATATCCCTACAGCCCCGCGCAATTGCCCGTGGCGCGGCTCGAAGACGGGACGATGTGGAGCTGGTAAGCTCGCCTTAGTGAAGCCAAACTACCCGCTCGCCCTGAGCTTGTCGAAGGGCTGTCCTTCACTTCTGACGAGGTTCGAAAGTGGAAATACCATCCTTCGACAAGCTCAGGATGAGCGGGTTTGGGTTAGAGGCTCAAGGAACCGGCTCTCCGTGGTAGAGGAACCCCGCCACAGGTTCGTGCTCGAATACGGGCCCGCTCTCGCTACCATCATGTACAATCACGGAAATCTCGCGCCATTCCTCCATGCCGGGGAAGGAGCCTTCGCGCTCACCGAGTGCGAGCACTTGTGAGGCATCGTACCAGCGCATCGGGACGCGGGCATATTGGCCCCGCGCATAGCCCAAGTCGTCGCCCTCATCTTCATAAAGGGTGAAGGCCCCATCGGCCCCGGCGAAGACATGCACGGTCAACGGGCGCTGCGGGTTCTCGCCCGTGTACTGGATATCGGGACCGGTCGGAATAATTGCCCCTGCACGGATAAACAGCGGCATGCGTTCGCGCGGCGCATCGACGGTGATGGTCTGCCCGCCTGCATGGCGTTCACCCGTCTCGGCATCGTACCAGTCACTCCCCGCGGGCAGGTAGACCGGCCACTCCCGCGCCTCGAACCGGGTAACGGGGGCCACCATGATGGCAGGGCCGTACATGTACTGGTTGTCGATATCCCAGGTCGCGCGGTCCGGCTCGAAATCCATCACCAGCGGACGGATGATCGTGCCATCATCGAAATGCGTGCCCGCCGCAAGCGAGTAGATATAGGGCATCAGCCGATATCGCAGGCGATGGTAATGAGTCAGGCCCTCCATCATCGCCGGATCGTCCGCCGCGATGATAGGCGTCTCGCGGTGAGGATACTCGCCGTGGCTGCGGAACAGCGGGCTGAATGCGCCGAACTGGAACCAGCGCATGTAGAGTTCGCGCCATTCGGGAATGTGCTGGTAATGCTCTTCGGAATAACGGCTTTCCACGGAGAAGCCTCCGATATCATGCGTCCAGTTGGGTACGCCCGCGACCGATAGATTTGTACCCGCGCTGATCTGGTCGCGTAAATCGTCCCACCGCGCCGCCACATCGCCCGACCATAAAGCCGCGCTCGCCCGCTGGATGCCACCGAAACCGCTGCGGGTGAGGATGAAGGGCCGCTCGTTCGGCTGCGCGGCCCGTAATCCCTCTGCCACGCCCTCGGCGTGCACAAGCGGATAGGAGTTGAAGATCGCCGCGCCGGGAACGCCTGTTGCAGGCGAAGTCATCTGGTATTTGCGCTCCTCCACCGAGAGGTTGGAATGCCAATCGGGCTCGGTCGCATCCATCCACCAGGCATCGAAACCCAGCGGCAAAAGATCATCCGCCATCTGCCGGAAATAGGTCTCACGCGCTTCTGCCGTGTACGGATCGTAGAAGGTGTTGGCATAACCCGGCCCCACCCAGTCGCGCTGACGGGCCTGCAGCGAGCGCTGGTACAGCCAGGGGGCCATTTCGCGGCCGTTCTCCGTCTCGGGATAGAACTTGGGCCAGACCGAAATCATGATGTTTGCATCGAAGACATGCACCGCGCGCACCATGGCGGCAGGATCGGGGAAGCGCTCGGGATCGAAGCAATGGCAGCCCCACTGGTCTTCGGGCCAGTAGAACCAGTCCTGCACGATATTGTCGATCGGTATGCCGGCATTGCGATATTGCAGCAGCACGCCCAGCAGCTCATCCTGCGT
>CAJXLD010000040.1 GCA_913055595.1 uncultured Altererythrobacter sp. | reverse complement strand
GTTCAGCTCCCGCGCGGTCTCGTAATCGCCGGCCATGGCGGCATTGTGGAAATCGGCACACAGGCGAGGCGCGACATTGGCGGTGACCGAGATGCAACCCTTCTGCCCGAGCACATAGCCCGCGAGCGCCAGGGGATCGTCACCCGACAGCTGGTTGAAATTCGGCCCCGCCCCCATGCGGTGATCGACAACGCGCTCCAGCTTGCCGCTGGCGTCCTTGATACTCACGATCTTGTCCGGAAAGCGGCGATGCAGTTCGATCACCGTCTCGGGCAAGATATCGGTCACTGTGCGGCCGGGCACGTTGTAGAGCACGATCGGCAACTCGCAGCGCTCGGCCAGATAGCTGAAATGCGCGAGCAGGCCCTTCTGCCCCGGGCGGTTGTAATAGGGCGCAACCAGCAGCACTGCATCCGCGCCTGCCGACTGCGCTTCCTTGATATGCCAGAGCGCAGTCTGCGTATCGTTGCTGCCTGCGCCCGCGATCACGGGCACGCGGCCCGCGGCCTGTTCTGCACAGGTGGCAATGACCTTGTGGTGTTCATCGTTGCCGAGCGTGGCGGATTCGCCAGTCGTGCCGCAGGGCACGAGACCGTGCGAACCGTTGTCGATCTGCCAGTCGACGAATCGGCGATAGGCTTCCTCATCGAACGCTCCGTCGCGAAAAGGAGTCGCGAGAGCCGGTATCGAGCCTGAAAACATGAATATCCCTCTTGCATTGTCCCGAAAAAACAGGACTTCATGGTGTCAACGCGCCGCTGACGCCGATTTATTCAGCGCCTGATAAGGAGTGGCTAGGCATAATGTCCAGCATGGTTCGTCCCGCAATGATCGCCTGCATGCTGGGTAGCGCGTTTGCGCTGCACGCTTCTGCGGGTGCGCAAGAGGCAAGCGAGTGGGATCGTGCGCGCGCTTCGCTGGTGGCGGAGGGCCCCGGTCCGATGGCAGACGAGATCGCCAATTGGCAGGATCTTTATGCCGATCGCGAGGCGGAACTGCCCTTCGCCCGCTATGCAAGCTTCCTGCTCGCCAATCCCGGCTTTCCGGACGAGACACGGCTGCGCGCCCAGGCCGAAACGCGCCTGCGCAACGAGTTCGTGCCCGCGGATACCATGCGCAGCTATTTCGCTGCCTTCCCGCCAGTAACCAACTTCGCCAAGGCACACTTTGCGCTGGCCCTGATGGGTACGGATCGCCAGCGCGCTGAAGAACTTGCAATCGAGGCATGGCGCGGCGGGGAGATGAGCGAAGTGTCCGAAGCGACAATCGGCACCATGTTCGGCAGTCGGCTGACATCGGCCGATCACGATGCGCGCATGGATGCCCTGCTGTGGCAGCGCGAGCGTGATGCAGCGGCACGTCAAATCGCCAATACCTCCACCGCGCGCAGGCCCGTCTTCGAGGCACGGCTTGCAATCCTGCAAGGCGGAGACGGTGCAACCAGTGCCGCGGGCGCCCTCACCGATCCGGGATACATTTACAATCGCAGCCGCGAATTGCGGCAGGAAGGCAGACAGGGGCAAGCCGTCTCGATGCTCGCCAATCGCGCGCCGCTTGCTTCCCTGCCCTTCGACCAGACGGCATGGGTGGAAGAACTGCTGCGCGTAGCGCGGCTGGCCGGTGCACGCGATGCCCAGAGAATTGCAGCCAGTATCGATGACGCCTTCGAACCGGGCGAAGATATCTCGCTGCGCGAATACAAGCTGCGCGACGATTATACCTCTCTGATGTGGCTGGGCGGTACCAAGGCGCTGTGGGAGAATGGCGACTCTTTGGGCGCCGCCCCTCTATTCTATCGCTATGGCGCCGCGGCGCGCACGCCACAGACTCGCTCCAAGGGCTTCTACTGGGCCGGCCATGCTGCCCAGCGCGGGGGCAATCAGGAAGAAGCCAACCGCTACTTCGAAATGGCCGCGCAATATGGCGATCGCTTTTACGGCCAGCTCGCGCTGGAGGAATTGGGGCGCGATCTTCCCGAATTTGCAGGCCAGCCCGAAGGCGAGCCTACGGCGGAGGAACGTACCGCCTTCCTGACAGCTCCGATAACGGCTGCCGTAACCGAAGTGGCGCGCGATGCTCCGTGGAGCGTCGGGATACGCTTCTATCGCGCGATTGCCGACCAGGCCGAGACCATGGGCCAACATTTGCTGGTGGCCGAACTTGCCCGCGACATCGGCAGGCGCGATCTCGCTGTGAACCTCGCCGAAGCCGCCATGGCAGACGGGCATGAAGGCTTCACCCAGATCGGATATCCGCTCCTGCCCAACCCGCAAGGCACGAACTGGACGATGGTCCATGCCATCACGCGGCAGGAAAGCCAGTTTGCGCAGAACGCCATCAGCCATGCGGGTGCGCGCGGATTGATGCAGCTGATGCCCGGCACCGCTCGGGAAGAAGCGAACAAGGCAGGCATCCAATATATGTCGGCAAGCCTGATCGAAGATGCGGCATACAATATGCGTTTGGGCTCCAACCACATCGAGCGCTTGCTGAGCCGCTATAATGGTTCCTACCCGCTAGCCATTGCAGCCTACAATGCCGGGCCCGGCAATGTGAACCGCTGGCTGCGCGAGAACGGCGATCCGCGGACGGGCGAAATCGAATGGGCCGAATGGATCGAGAAGATCGGCTTTTTCGAAACCAAGAACTACGTCCAGCGCGTGCTTGAGAACGCCGTGGTCTATGAGCATCTCTATCCGGAACAGGCCGGGCGGACACGCAAGATCAGCGACTTTTTGCGCTAGGATCACTTTTCGGTGGAGCAACGCGAAAATCCCATTACCCCGCAAGGGCTGGCGGCGCTCAAGGCGCGCTACGACCATTTGCTAGGCAAGGAACGCCCGGAAATTGTCGAGATCGTCAGTTGGGCGGCGGGCAATGGGGACCGCAGCGAGAATGGCGATTACCTGTATGGCCGCAAGCGCATGCGCGAGATCGATCGCGAACTCGCCCATCTCGCCAAGGTGATGAAACACGCCAAAGTGGTTGATCCCGCTCAGCAGCCCGACAAGAGCCGCGTCTTTTTCGGCGCGACCGTCACCATTGCCGATGAGGATGACGAGGAGCGCACGCTCACCATCGTCGGCGACAAAGAACAGGATGCAGGCCAGAACCGCATTGGCTGGAGCGCCCCCATCGCCCGGGCACTACGCGGATCGCAAGTGGGCGATTTGCGCACGGTGCGCCTGCCTGGCGGCGAAAAGGAATGGGAAGTGGTGGCGATCAGCTATCCGGAAGTCGGCTGATGCGCACGACCTATTCCGAAGCCACGGTGCGGCTTTACCACCTCGACGGCGCAAGCGAAGGCGGCGCGGCGGAGACGCTGTTCTACGGCCCTCTGTCCGAAGCCATGCAGATCGCTGCGCAACAGCCCGAGGATACGCAAGAGGGCCTGTTCCTCGCCACCGATAACGATGTCGTCGCTTACCTCGACCTGATCGAAGGGTGAGTGCCGCAAACGAAACTCCCCTCCCGCTTACGGGAGGGGAGCGAGACTTGGCGAACGTAAGTGAGCCTAGTCGCAGCGGGGTGGGCTCTTGCGAGCGCGAGGCGTTCTCAGGCCCACCCCCGGCCCCTCCCGCTTGCGGGAGGGGAGAGGCAACTACTCTTCGGCTTCACCTTCCAGCGCGAGTTCAGCCTTGGGCTCTTCCTCGACCTCCAGCGCATTGCTGGCTTCGGTCAGTGGCACATCGGCGACGTAGTCACCTTTGGCACCGCCTTCGACCAGTTTGTTGAGCGAGGAACCGTCGAGGCCCAGCTCTTTCATCAGCCCATCGAGCACGGGTGCCTGCGCGCGGTAGGCAAGCGCTGCGGCCACGGCATCGCTGGCAAGGTTGCCGCTCGATCCGTTGCTGACCGTTGTGCCTGGGGCGCCACTCTTCTGCGTCAAACCGTCTACCTGGACGATCTTGATGCTGTCGATGGCTTCCAAGGGCTTGGCGCTTTCGCGTACCAGCTCCGGCATGACCTTGAGCAGCGCGAGCTTGGTCTGCAGGCTGATCTGGTCCGACGACAATATGTTCGCCGCCTCGTTGATCGCCCGCTGACCTGCTGCCTCGACTTCGAACCGCACGCGGTCGGCTTCGGCACGCATGACCTCGGCATCGGCATCACCCTTTGCGGCGAGACGTGCGGCTTCGGCCAGATTGGTCGCAGCATCTTTTTCGGCCTGCGCTTCGACCTTGATCTTGATCGCATCGCGCTCGGCGATCTTGGTTGCCTCGATAAGCTCGATCTTCTTCGAACGTTCTGCGACCTCGCTCTCGCGGCTGGTCACGACCTGCTCTTCAGCAGCAACCGCCTTGGCACGCGCATTATCGGCTTCGGCTTTGGCCTGGCTTTCCTCGCGGCTCTTGTTCTGCACCGCGATCTGCTGCTCCTGACGAGCGATTTCGAGAGCGCGCTGCTGGTCAATGCGCGCTTCTTCCACGAGACGGTCTGCTTCGATCTGTTGCGCGTCGACCTGCTTCTTGGCCTCGATCCTTGCGGCATCGGCTTCGCGCGAGCGCTCGGCCTGTTCACGGGCGATTTCGGAGGCCTGGGCGGCGCGGCGGATCTCCACCTCGCGTTCCTGCTGCAGGCGCGCATATTCCTTGTCGCGCCCGATTTCGAAACTCTTCTGGTCGGCCTCGAGGTTCTTGGTCTCCATCTGCACGCGCGTGTCCTGCTCGATATCGTTGCGCAGTTTCTTGCGCGCCTCGATCTGCTCGGTCAGCTTGGTCAGGCCTTCGGCGTCGAAGGCGTTATTGGCGTTGAAGTGCTCGATGCTCGTCTGGTCGAGACCGGTCAGCGAGACAGATTCCAGTTCCAGGCCGTTCATCGCCAGGTCGTTTGACGAAACCTGCTGCACCTTCTGCACGAAGTCGGCACGCTGCTCATGCAGTTCGTTCATCGTCATGCCGGCCGCGACCGAACGCAGCGCGTCGACGAACTTGCCTTCGACCAGGTCTTTCAACGCTTCGGGCACCATGGTGCGCTGGCCGAGCGTCTGCGCGGCCATGGCGATAGCTTCAGCATCGGGCTTCACGCGCACATAGAACTCCGCCTTCACGTCGATCCGCAACCGGTCGAGCGTGATCAGCGCGTCCGTGTCGCGGCGCGCGACCGAGAGCACCAGAGTGTTCATGTTGACCGGCATGGTTTCGTGGAAGATCGGGAAGACGAGTGCGCCCCCGTTCATCACCACCTTTTCGCCGCCCACACCCGTTCGCACGAAGGCAATTTCCTTCGACGCACGGCGATAGAGCTTGGTCAGGAATATGATGATCGCAAAGAAGGCGACCACTGCTGCAACGATGCCAATCAGGCCAATATCAAGAAAATTTTCCATATCTTCTCCCAGTTATTGAATGTCTTACTGAACGGGCGCGAGCTTGCGCTCGGAAAGCGACACTCCGAAGAATGTCTGCCCTTCGCGGCGCACGAGGAGGAGATCGTTCCCCTCATGCATCTCGCTGCCCGCTTCATGCGGTTCGACCATCACGTAGTGTGCGTGGCCATGTCGGTCGCGTACTCGCGCGCGCGCAGGACTTCCCGCCGCGGCGCGACCCGTCGTTATTTTGGCGCGGCGACCGACAAGGCTATCGAGCCCCACCGCGCTTGTTTCATCTTGTGGCAACAACCGGCTCAGCGGCCGTACCAGCACGCTGGTGACAGGCAGTGCCGCTCCCCCGGCGAACACGGCCGCGAGCAAATTATAGAGCGGGCTCCCAGTCAGATCGCTCGCCAGCGCCTGAATGCTCAGGCCCAGCAGAGCGAAGAGAAGCAGGAACACCATCAGCCACACGAACAGGGGCACACGCCCCAGTCCGAGCAACGTGGTAATGGCACCCAAAACGCCCGCACTGCCCGTTGCGGCATCAAGATCCATGTCGCCATCGATCTCGACGTCAGCGTCAAAATCGAAGTCGCCAATCCCGATTATTTGCAGCAGGAACAGCAGCCCCATCACGGCCAGCGCAATGGTGAACGGCAAATTTGATTCGGCAAGCAGGTTCATGGCATCCCGACCAGCCGGTACACCCGGTGGCCCCTCCCCCTTTCTTCATTGTGGCGGTAGAACTTACTTAGCGGAAATCACAGAAGAAATCCAGAAGAACCGGTTGCATTGGATACGATTTTTGTCCGTGTTTGTGCGCCCGTGTTCCTGCGCTACATGGAAAGAATGCGAAAATGCCTCCTGCTTCTTGCCCTATTGTCTGCGAGCCATATTGCACAAGCCCGCGACAGTCTGGGCGTGTTCGGCGAATGGGGTGCATTCCGCGATGCCGAAGTACCGCGCTGCTATGCCATTGCCGCAGCTGAAGAGAGCCGCGCATCGCGCGATTTCGAGCCTTTTGTTTCGGTGGGAACTTGGCCGCAGCAGCAGGTACGAGGACAAGTGCATTTCCAGCTTTCGCGCAATGCGCGGTCGGATTCACAGGTGACACTGCGCGTAGGCAGACAGAGTTTTCGCTTGGAGGCCGAAGGGAACAACGCCTGGGCAGCCGATCCTCAGATGGACGCGCAAATCGTTGCCGCCATGCGCGGCGGTACCGAAATGTATGTCAGGGCACGCGACAGCATCGCTCGCCGCTTCACCGATACATATTCGCTTGATGGTGCGGCCACGGCCATGGATGCGGCCACCCTCGCCTGTTCGCGCGGGAATTAGGCTTTTCGCGCTCCCATCTGGCTAATCCGGTAGAGCTACACTATATGCGCGCCAATCATGCCAGATACTGACCTCATGCCGATCCCCGGGCAGATAGACCCGGTACCCGTGGCGCGTGACATCACGCCGCGTGCGGACGGTCGTATCGACCTGATGGGGCTGCCCAAGAAGCGCATCATGGAACTGTTTGCCGAGGCCGGCCTCGAACCGAAGCAGGCCAAGTTGCGCGCCAAGCAGGTGTTCCACTGGCTCTACCATCGTGGCGTGACCGATTTCGAGGCGATGACCGATATCGCCAAGACCATGCGCCCATGGCTGACCGAGCGATTCGTCATCGGGCGGCCCGACGTGGTCGAAGCCCAGCATTCGAGCGACGGCACGCGCAAATGGCTGCTCAAGACGGCGGACGGCCATGATTTCGAGATGGTCTTCATCCCCGATGCCGATCGCGGAACCCTGTGCGTTTCCAGCCAGGTCGGCTGCACGCTCAATTGCCGTTTTTGCCACACGGGCACAATGCGGCTGGTGCGCAACCTCACCCCGGGCGAGATCGTCGGCCAGGTCATGCTGGCGCGCGATGCCTTGGGCGAATGGCCCAAGGGCCGGATGGACATGCCGGACGATGAAACCGCGGCGGAATATTCCGCGGACGGTCGCCTGCTCACCAATATCGTGATGATGGGCATGGGCGAGCCGCTCTACAATTTCGACAATGTCCGCGATGCATTGCAGCTCGTGATGGATGGCGAGGGCCTCGCTCTTTCCAAGCGCCGAATCACGCTTTCCACCAGCGGGGTGGTGCCAATGATGGCAAAGTGCGGCGAGGAAATCGGCGTAAACCTTGCCGTGTCGCTCCACGCGGTGACCAAGGATGTTCGCGACGAGATCGTCCCGATCAACAAGAAATACGGCATCGAGGACTTGCTGCAGGCCTGCGCCGACTACCCCGGTGCCAGCAATGCCCGCCGCATCACGTTCGAATATGTGATGTTGAAGGACAAGAATGACAGCGACGACGATGCGCGCGAGCTCATTCGGCTCATCAAGCAGTTCAAGCTGCCCGCCAAGGTCAATCTGATCCCCTTCAATCCCTGGCCGGGCGCGCCGTACGAGTGCTCGACGCCGGAGCGGATCAAAGCCTTCTCGAACCTCGTCTTCGAAGCTGGCATTTCTGCGCCGGTCCGCACCCCGCGCGGGCGCGATATCGATGCGGCCTGCGGCCAGCTCAAGACGGCCGCAGAAAAGAAGAGCCGCGCCCAGTTGGACCGCGAGGCCGCCGAGCAAAAGGCCAAGGCCTAAGCCAGAGCCGGCAGCTCCGCGCCGCGCGCAATCGTGGTGCAACGTCCGCCAACCCAGACCGAACCGTCATCGTCCTGCGTCAGGACAATCCGCCCGTCCGCGCCTGTCTTGCATCCCTGCGCCGCGACATAGGAGCCCTGCGCCAAGCCATTGGCGAAGAGGTGCATCGCCAGGCCTGCGTTGAAACTACCTGTCACAGGATCTTCTCTGATGGCCCCATGCTGGTTGGCGAAGAAGGCGCGCAATTCCCAATCGAAATCCGCTTCCTCGCCTGCGGGGCCCGCAAGGCCGACATCGGTGCCGATGGGTGCCTCAGTGGCGGGTTCAGCGGCCAGCACATCCTCAGCAGACCGCAATCGCAGCAGCTGCCATTTCGGCCCGTTTGCGACATGCACGGCCTCGACAATCGCTTCTTCCTTGACGCCTGCAACGCGGACCGCTTCCGCACGTTCTTCGTCAGTGAGCTGGCCGGTGCGGGTCAGCTCAGGAGCACGGAAGGCCAACAGCTCTCCATCCTGCCGAACATCGATGAGCCCCACCCCGCATTCCTGCACCACCATGCCCGTTCGTTTCGGCATACCGCCTGCCTCCAGCCAGGCATGGCAGCTCCCCAGCGTTGGATGCCCCGCGAATGGGAGTTCACCCGCCGGATAGAAGATACGCACGCGGTAATCCGCCGCCGGATCGGTCGGCGGCAACAGGAAGGTCGTCTCAGAAAAGCCCAGCCATTGCGTCAGCGCCAGCATCTGTTCCGCGCTCAGGTCTTCCGCTGCATGGACGACCCCCAGCGGGTTGCCCTTCATGGCAACGGAGCCAAAAACATCGACCAGATCGAGGTGCATTACAGAATCGCCTTTTCGTTTGAGCATGTTTAGGAGCGCCTCATGGACCCAAAGACGCGAGAATTCTACCAGACCAAAGCCCGCGAATGGGCAGCGGCTTTCCCCTATGAATACTCCTCATTTCTGGACCCATTTCTGGCGAAGTTGGAACCGGGTGCACTGATACTGGAACTGGGCTGCGGCGATGCGCGCGATGCAGCCCGGATGGAATCAAAGGGCTTCATCGTCGATGCGACGGACGGAACGCCAGCCATGGCAGCGCTCGCAGCAGAAAAACTAGGTCGGCCTGCGCGCGTGATGCGATTTGACGAGCTTGATACCGAAGCGGAATACGACGCGGTTTGGGCCCATGCTTCAATCCACCACCAGCCGCTGGCGGGCCTCGCCGATGTGCTTGGCCGGGTTGCACGCGCATTGAAACAGGGTGGCTATTTCTTCGCCAATTACAAGCTAGGCGAAGGAGAGGCGCGAGATGCTCTGGGGCGGCTTTACAACTTCCAGCCCCGTGGGGACCTGATGGCGCTCTATGATGCGCAGGACTGGGAGGTGATCGAGGCACACGATTACAAGGACAGCGGTATGGACAAGGTCATGCGAGACTGGATCGCCATGACAGTCAGGAAGAATGCCTCATGACATTCACCGTTCAGGCCATTTGCGGCGCAAAGCCCGCGCCGTTCCGTGGTGAGGAAAAAAGCGCAATCGGCAAGCAGATGCTTCCGGGCAAGGTTCGCGTGACCAAGCTCGGCCTCGAAGGCGACGAACAGGCCGATCTTGCGCATCACGGCGGTCCGGATATGGCGGTGCATCTCTATCCGCTCGATCACCATGCCTTTTGGCGCAAGGAAATGGGAGACCATCCCCTGCTCGAAACGCCGGGCGCATTCGGCAGCAACCTATCGGTCGCCGGAATTGTCGAGAAGGATGTGTGCCTGGGCGATCGCTTCCGTCTTGGCACCGCGCTTGTCGAAGCCTGCCAGCCGCGCAAACCCTGCTGGAAGATCGAACATCGGTTCGAGCGCAAGAAGATGGTCAAACGCATCCTCCAGACCAATCGCTGCGGTTGGTATTACCGCGTCATCGAAGAAGGGCACGTAGAGGCAGGGGATAGCCTCGAACTGGTCGAGCGAGGCCTTGCCGACTGGAACATGGAGCGAATCTTTTCCGCTGTGTGGGGCACCTCCCAGCCGCGAAATATGGATAACGTCCGGGCAATATTTGAACTCGCCCCTTTGGCCGGAAGAATGCGTGCCAAATTGGGAGAAATGCTGGAACGATGAGCGCTTTCGTCGCCGCCCCGGAACGGCTCGCCGCAACGGTCGATTTACAACGCATCGTTCATCTCTTGTTGGGATTTGCACCACAAAATCGGGCCTGATTTTGAACCGACACACGAGGTGCAACAATGCGCAAGAGCATTCTGACCATCGCCGCTGCGACGCTGGCCGTGCAGGCGGCCCCCGTATTGGCGGAACCACCGGCCCATGCCCCTGCGCATGGCTTCCGCGCGAAACAGGCCGCAAGCCTGTACAATGATCGCGGATGGTATCTCGAGCCGCGCCGCGTAACGCGCGATACGGAAGTGTGGCGCGCCGAAGATGGTCGCTACCATTGCAGGCGTGACAACGGCACGACCGGACTGATCATCGGTGCAGCTGGCGGTGCCTTCATTGGCCGGGAAATCGACGGCGGTCGTGATCGGACGACAGGTACCATCGTTGGTGCCGCGGTAGGCGCGCTGATCGGGCGCGAGATCGATCGCGGCGAGCTTCGCTGCCGCCAATTGCGCTGAAATTTCGCTTCCTTGGATACCGTCCTCCCCAACCGGGAGGGCGGTTTTCTGTTTTGCGAGGGGCATGGTCACCTGTCGCCCGATCGGCTAGGACAAAGTCAACAAAAACAGAATCGCGGAGCGCCTGAATGATCGAAACGGCACTGGTGTCTGGTGACGACCACCTTGACATGAACATGCTGCCCGCCAATGTCTGGACCGACCGGCTCTCGGCCAAATGGGGCGATCGCACGCCCAAGGTAGTCGAACAGGAAAGCGGCCCTGCACTGTGGATTGCCGATGGCCAGAGCTGGGGTTTCTGGTCTGGCCGCCCGCTGGGCTTCAAGGGTCCCAAGCCGATCCACACAGCCTATGACCGCGGCGGGATAGAGGACACGACCGATTTGCGCGCGGGCGTGCCACACTTGCGCTTGCAGGACATGGATCGCGACCAGGTCTGGGCGCATCTGGTGTTCGGCCCCGTGACCAGTATCAAGACCGATGACAGGGCTTTCATGAAGGCCTGTTATGCGGCCTATAATGATTGGCTATACGAAGATTTCTGCACTGCTGCGCCCGATCGGTTGATCGGTGTCGCCATGTTGCCGCCGCATCCCGAAGCGGCATTTGAGGAGCTTCAGCGCCTCGCCAAGACGGGCAAGTGCCGTCAGGCCAATCTCCAGATCGCCGTGTGCGAGCCGCGGCTGGAGGACAAGCGCTGGGATCCGCTATGGAAGTTGTTCGAGGAGAGCGGCATCGTCCTCTCCTTCCACGTCACCGTCTTTGCCAGCGTCAGCAAGGCATTTGACAAATACAAGGGATCGCCGGGCGCCACCTTCCTGCACGCCAAGATGTTTATCGAACAGTTCCTCGATCCCTTCGTGGACCTGTTCGCCTGGGGCATCCTCGAACGGCATCCGGGCCTGAGGATCGTCATCGCAGAATGCGGTGCGGGCTGGGTTCCCTGGGTGGTGGAGGAACTCGATTATCGACACCACCGCCTCTGGGAATGCAAGGAATACTGGGACGACAAGGGCGGCATCCCGCACCAGATGAAGCCGAGCGAGCTGTTCAAGCGGCAGGTCTATGGCACCTTCCAGCAGAGCGCGACGACCATGGCGCTGACCGACTTCTGGGGTCCTGAAAACCTGCTCTGGGCAAGCGATTATCCGCACCCCGACAGTATCTGGCCCAATTCCGTCGACAAGATTGCCGAGCATATGGGCCATATGCCTGCTGACCAGGTTTGCGCCATCGTCGGCGGCAATGCGGCCGAGCTCTATGGGCTGGACCTGGGCAAGGCGACGGTGAAGGCACGGCTCCCAATCGGAGATGATCGCGAAGCGGCTTAGTCAAGTCTACGTAGGCAATTCAGCCGGTTGCGCATCGGCATGCGCGGGCATGGGCAGGATCAGGCCAAGCAATGGCAGCACGATCATGGCCGCGCCCGAGGCCATGAACGCCGTCGTAATGCCATAGTTCTCGGCAAAATGGCCCCATGCCCAGCTGCCGATGGCGATGCCGCCAAAGGTCAGGCTGCTGACCTTGGCCGCAATCCGGCCCACCACGGATCGCGCCGACCACATCTGGCCTGCCACGGCAAAGCCGGACAAGGCCTGTACCCAACCCGCGCCCGCCATGACCAGCAACAGCAGGATCAGCACCAGCGGCGGTTCCAGCGCCACCAGGATACATCCTGTGCCATAGAGGATACCGGATGCCCGGATGATGGCTTCGGCGGAAAAGCGACTGCGGAACCAGGTGGCACTCGCTGCTCCGATCACCGCCCCTACACCCAAAGCAGCGAGCAACAGGCCGAAGGTGAAGGAGCCCGCACCCAGCACATCATCCGCATAGAGAGGCATCACGGCCCAGGCTGCCGCGCCGGTGGCCGTGAATGAAAAAGCCCGAACCATGATGTTGCGGATTTGCGGAGAATGGATGGCATAGCGCAGCCCCTCCGCCATGACCGGACCGATCTTGCGCTTTGCTGGCTTCTCATGCGCAGGAAGCTGCCAGCGCCAAAGCAAGGCGATCACCAGCAGGTAGGCTAACGCATTGGCAATGAAGGCGGCGCTCGCCCCGCCCAGAGAGGTGATCGCGCCGCCTAGCGCAGGCCCGAAACTGCGCGCAACATTGAAGCCCAGGATATTGAGCGCCACCGCCGCAGCCAATTGCCCCCGCGGCACAGAGAAGTTCACCGCAGAAGCAACGGTAGGGATGATGCAAGCCACCCCGCAAGCCAGCAGCGCGGTAAGGATCAACGTTACCGCAGGGCCTGCCACGTCGATCGCTACCAACAAAGCCAATAGGAGCGATGCCGCCAACATCACGGCAAGCGAAATCAGCAAGAGCTTCTTCTTGTCGACCATGTCGGACCAGGCGCCTGCAGGAAGCGCCAGCAGCATAATCGGGAGGTTGTACGCCGTCTGCGCCAGCGCGACGACGTCGGCAGGCTGGCCCAGTTCGGTCAGGTGCCACGCCGCGCCAACCGACTGGATCGTATTACCCAGATTGGCAAGCAGGCTGCCCGTAATCAGGACTGCGAATGCCCTGTGCCGCAAGGGGCTGAAAGTGGTTGTATTCAACATGGGGCGGAAGATGTGCCGTGTTCCGATTATTACGGCAAGCCAACAGTCATTCATTTCAACACAGAACACACTTCCAAAATGTATCCTTTTCGGATACCTTTCGTAAATGCACAGAGCCGGACAAAAATTGCGCGCTTGGCGCGAAAACCACAACCCG
>CAJXLD010000039.1 GCA_913055595.1 uncultured Altererythrobacter sp. | reverse complement strand
TCTTCTGGTTCGGCGCCATGCTTTCGGCCGTTCTGCTACCCATTGCATTTGTCTGGCTGCCGGAGAGCCTGGACTTCCTGCTCACGCGCCAGCCCAAGGGGGCGTTGGCCACAACCAATCGTATCTTGCGGCGCATGAATGTACCGGAAATCACCCGGCTTCCGCCGCGCCCTGAAGATTCGGGTGAAGGCTCGACCGCCCTTTCCGAGATCATCCAGCCCGTCCATCGTAACGAGTTGATCTTCAAGCTTTTCATCGCCCATGCGCTCAATATGTTCGCCTGGTATTTCATCATCAATTGGGGGCCACCGCTGGTGGCAGAGGCAGGCGCATCGGACGAACTGGGCGCGCGTTATTCCGCATGGGTATCCTATGGCGGGATCGTGGGCGGGATGACCGCGGGCTATCTGTGCGGTACGATAGGCGTAAGGCGCATGATGTGGTTCACCATGGTCAGTCTTGCCATCCTCATCACGCTGTTCGGCCAATTCGTCGGCAATACAGCCGCGCTTATGGTGATCGCCCCGCTGATTGGCGCTGCACTGTTCGGTTCCGCTGTCGCCAACTGGCTGACGATTGCCTATGCCTTCCCACCACATCTGCGCGCGACAGGGCTGGGCTTTGCGACAACCGCCGGGCGCGTGGGATCGATTTTCGGACCCATCGTGGGCGGCGCGCTGCTGGGCACGCGCGAGGCTGATTTGGGGCCATTGGATATCACCATGTCCGTCGGCACGGTCTGCCTTGTGATGGCGGTTCCGGCTATCCTTTCCGCGCTTACCTTCAACCGCGCGCGCCGGGTCGAGCCGGGGCGCTAGGAAAGAGTCAGCTCAAGCCGCAACTGCAACTTCCGATGCACGGCCCCCGGTTTCAACTACCAGCAGGGCCATGACGCCAGCCATAAAGGCCAGTCCCAGCTGGATGTACATGGCCACATCCAGACCATAGGCATCAGCCAAGCGCCCGGCGATAGGCGGACCGAATACGCCGCCAATCAATTCGCCGATCATGACTACGATCCCCATGGCAGTTGCGGCCTGCAAACGGCCCACGGTTTCCGTCGGAATAACGCCCATGAAAAGCGGGAAAGTGCCAAGCCCCATCCAGCTAATGAACATAAGCAGGGCCAGCACCGTTACCGGTCCCTGAAAGAACAACAACGCTGCCGGTGCCAGCATCATCAGGAAAGCGAAGAAGACCAATGGCGGCTTTCGGCCTATTCGGTCGGATATCAGCGCCACCAGAATGGCCCCCACGGCCGGACAGAAACCGACCACGGTCATCACATTGCTCCAGACGAGATCGTCATAGCCGCGCGGACCATCGAGATATAGCGGCATGAAGATCGATCCGACCACGATGGAGCCCACTGCGCAGATGCTGACCATGGAACAGACCAGCACGTTGCGCTTCAGAAGAATATCCAGGGGCAGGAAGCCACCTGGGGGGCGCTGCCTCGTTGCGAGACCCGAAGCTTCGGGTTCATCAACGAATTTCCAGATCAGGAGAGCCAGAATGACGCCGGGGATTGCCGCGATGAAGAAGGCCATATGCCAGTCATAGGCTGCGGCGATCCGAACCAGCACGAATGATGCAAGCGCGGTCCCGATGATCGGACCGAAGACATTCTGCAAGACGCCGGCATTCAAAGCTTGGCGGGTTGGCGCAGACGCAGCCGCCATGATCGCCAGACAGATGGGCAGGAACGGGCCCTCCGCCACGCCCATGATCACGCGCGAGACCAGCAGTGATTCAAAATTCCAGGCAAAGCCGGAGAGCACGGAGCAGGCCGAGAACAGCAAGAGCGCGCAAATCAGGAAGGGTTTGCGTTTGCCGATCAGATCGGACCAGCGGCCGATAACATAGGCCCCGATGGCCCAAGTTAGCGACAGGCCCGAATTGGCCCATCCAATCTGTTCGTTGCTCAACCCCAAATCATCTCGCACGAAGGGTGCAAGGAATGTCAGGGCCATGCGGTCGAAATAGGCAAAGCCCCAGGCCAATCCGAGCAACAGCAAGACGGTAAGTTCGTACCCTTTGGGCAAGAAAGTCTGCTTTGTCGCAGTCACTACAAATCCCCCTGATCCCATTTATTCATGGCTTTCAGCGGCTTGAACCTTCCGTGCAGGAGCCAGGTTTGCCCATCACCCAAGCAGATTCATGCCAAAACCATCGCCATTTGTGTTGCCTGATTACGACAATGGCGGGGTTTTGGAACGATTTTTTCAAATCAAGTGCTTGCTCCCCTACACAGGCGGAGTAGAGAGGCCTCGTGGAGAGGAGACGTTCGGGGTAATTGTACCCGCTGCATTCTCTTGTCCCGCCTGCCTTAAGAAGCCCCGTCATTCAGGCGGACATAGGCAGGTCATTTATCATCATGCGGACTAACCCGGTCCGCAAAGGGAGGATGCCTGATGAAATTCAAGACGCTCAGCGTCGCATCGTCGCTCGCTATTATGGCCAGCATGGCCGCTCCTGCATATGCGCAGGACGAAGGTGATGACAGCACACGCACTAACACCATCGTGGTGACCGCGGAATTCCGCGAAGCCAATCTGCAGGACACGCCAATCGCCATTACGGCGGTCAATGCCGAGATGCTTGAAGCACGCGGCCAGACCGGCATTGAAGATGTCGCGGCGCAAGCGCCGAACGTCTCGCTGCGGCCGCAGCCGCAGAATGGTGGTTCAGGCCTGATCGCCTTTATCCGTGGCGTCGGCCAGGTGGACTTCAACTACGCTCTCGATCCGGGCGTGGGTGTATATGTCGACGACGTCTTCATTCCGACGCTGTCGAGCTCGCTGCTCGAACTGATCGACCTTGAACGTGTCGAAATCCTGCGCGGCCCGCAGGGACACGCTGGCAGGCAAGAACTCGATCGGTGGTTCGATCAAGCTGTTCTCGCGCAAGCCGCAGGGCGATGGCTCGGGCAGCCTGTCGGTAGAATATGGCTCCTACGACATGATCCAGGCACGCGGCATGGCGGACTTCGCCATTACCGATAACGTCGCCATGCGTATTTCGGCAATGTCGCGCAGCCGTGATGGCTATGTGCAGATGCTCGACTATGGTCCGCTGCATCCTGGGTCCAACGTCCCGACTATCGGTCGTGGCCCCTACACCAACGTCAATTATGAAGCGATGGGCGGCGAAAACCTCGTAGCAGCGCGTGCGGCGTTGCGTTACGAAGGTGACAGGCTCGAAATCAACGTTTCGGCCGACTACACGCGCGAGGATTCGCAGGCTGTTCCGACCGTGCTGCTCGCGGCAGGCGAACCGGCGCCTATTGGCTCATTCGATCCATTCTCTGACAACCCTTCGGTTTCGGTAGGTTCAATGGGCGAGAGCATTCCCTGGCTGGTTGGCACCGATGGCAATCCTGTACTGCTGAACTGCGAATTCGTGCCGGCAGGCCCTTACAGCTGCGACTCAGCCAATAATGGAGGCAAGATCGGCGGCTATGATGCGCGCTTCGTCAGCTATTCGACCTTCATGGATGGGATGGAGCCCAATCCGCAGGCGCCCTTCAAACCCTATTTCGCACTTCCGATTACGGAATTTGAAGGCTGGGGCATCCACGGCAATTTGACTTTCGACGTCACGGACAACGTCCAGCTTGTCTATATCGGTTCGTACCGTGCCTATACCTCGAAGTGGGGTCAGGATCAGGATGCAACGCCGATTCCGGTCGCCCAGCTTGACAACAAGCTGGACCACAAGGCTTGGAGTTCGGAAATCCGCCTGAACTTTGACGCGGCCGATGGGCTGCTCCAGGGTACTGTCGGTGGTTACTACCTCGACCAGGAAGGCGATTATGAAGCCCGCGTGGACCTGAACTATGTCGGCCATACGATCGACTTCATTCACGGTCCCGACACCACGCCCAGCACCAGCAAGGCCTTGTTCGGCACGGTCACTCTGAACCCGACCGACAACTTCAGCCTTACGGGTGGTCTGCGTTACACGAAGGACAAGAAGGTATATACATACTTCCGCTCCAATCCGGATGGCACATTGCCCAACCCGGCACTGTGCTTTGCCGATCCGGGGGGCAACCCGAGTTCGCTCGACAGTTCGCCAAACTGTATCCTGAGCGGCTTGTATGACCTGCCGGGCCTGTTCCAGGGTGATCGTTGGGACTGGCGCGTGGTGGCTGACTACCGTTTCTCGGACAGCTTCCTGGCCTATGCCTCGGTTTCGACCGGCTACAAGGGCGGTGGCGTGAACCCGCGTCCTTTCGTGCCAGATCAGGCGCTACCGTTTAGTCCGGAAACCGCCACCACATACGAGATTGGCTTCAAGTCCGACTTCCTAGATCGCCGCGTTCGCCTGAACGGTGCGGCCTTCCTCAACGAGTACCAGAACATCATTCTGGGCAAGTTGGTCTGTCCGGAATCGAGCCTTCCAACGCCGTGTTTGCGGCCGGAAAACATCGGTTCGGCCGATGTGAAGGGCATCGAACTTGAGCTGGCCACTGAACCTGTCGATGGTCTGACGATAGACGCCAGTCTGGCTGTGCTCGATTTCGAGTACACAACTGAATTGGATGCCAATGGCAACCTTCTCGGCACCGCCATTCCGGGCTCCAACATCACGCCCTACACACCGGAGCTGACTTATTCCTTCGGTATCCAGTACGATCACGAACTGGATAGTGGCGCCATCGTCAGCGCACGCTTCGACGGATCTTTCCAGGACGATATCTACTCCAATTCGGAGAATACCGAATTTGCAAGAGTTGACGATCGCTTCCTGGGCAATGCCCGTCTGGCCTATTCGTCTGCGGACGATGACTGGGAGGTTGCACTGGAAGTCCAGAACCTGTTCGACAAGTACTACTTCCTGTCGAAGAGCGATGTGACGACCCCCGGGTCGCTTGGTCTCGTAACCGGCGTACCCGGTCGCCCTCGCACCTGGAGCATTGCGGTAACGCGCAACTTCTGATCCGGATCATGCCCCCGCCTTGGCGCGGGGGCATTACCGGCCCGGGAGGGTGGTTACAGAAAAGGGGCGCGGATCGATCTGATCCGCGCCCCTTTTTCTATCCGGCCCGTTCAGGGCAGGGCTGAACGCTCAATCGTTCAGGCGTTCGCGAATTTCCTTGCCTGGTTTGAAATAGGGCACGCGCTTGGCAGGCACCGAAACCGCTTCACCCGTCCGCGGATTGCGGCCAATGCGCGCATCGCGTCCGCGTGTGGAGAAGGTCCCGAAGCCGCGCAGTTCCACCCGGCCGCCTTCGGCCAGACGTTCGGTAATCTCGTCGAAGAAGATATCCACGACCTGCTCGACCTCTTCAGGTCGCAGGTCTGGATTATCGGCAGCAAGCGATTGCAGCAATTCAGATCTTATCATTCCCGCCCTTTCCGGTCCGGCGACCCCAGCCCCGGCCCAATCAAAGTTTACAGGTGTACGCATCGCGACCCGTTGATGTCATACATGTGTACAAGGAGAATGACAGAACGACGCGCTTCGCGCAATCGCCGTAGCGGATTTTTGCGATATTTTACGGGAATCTGCAGCCGCTGGGCTTCAAACCGTATCAGTCAGCTCGGTCAGCGAAATGTCCAGACGCGCGAGTTTTCGGCGGATATCGGGCCATTCTTCGTTCAAGAAGGCCTCTTTCTCGCTTTGCCGCAATTTTTGCGCCGCACCTTCGCGAACGAACATACCGACGCCGCGCTGCACGCGAATCAGTCCGTCTGACTGGAATTGCTGGTAAGCTTTGGCAACGGTGAGCGGATTGGCACCTTGTTCGGCTGCAAATGCCCGGACAGAGGGCAACATTTCGCCTTCCGCATACTCCCCTTCGATGATCGAGGCCGCGATCCGATCGCGCAGGCGGAGGTAAACTGGCTTGGTTTCGCTCATGATAGGTGATGCAGTGCCATAATACAGCGTGTCGGGTCAAGCTCTTGCGCGCGATTGACGGTGCATGCACCTACAGTTTCTATTGTAACAAACTCTCTTCACAACGCAGCCCGAAGCGCTAGGGTGCCGCTTTCAAGCACATGGTGCACAGAATGAGGGACCGGGATCGTAATGAAAGACATGGCTTTGTGGAACGAAGGCGACTGGATTGCCGCCATCGCAGTAGTCGTCCTCGGTATCTTCCTCGCCATTGGCGGCATGATCGCCGTAAGCCGCAAGCCAGAAGCATTTGGCCACCCCAAAGGCCTTTTCATGCTCTTTTTCGCCGAGATGTGGGAGCGCTTCAGCTACTACGGCATGCGCGCCCTGCTGATCTTCTATCTTACGCAGCATTGGCTCTTCAGCGACGGTTCGTCGACGCTGATCTATGGCGCATATTCGAGCCTGGTCTACATCACCCCGGTCTTGGGCGGTTATCTCGCCGACCGTTATCTCGGCCAGCGCAAGGCCGTTCTGTTTGGCGGCGTTCTGCTCGCCTTCGGTCACCTCTTCATGGCGGTTGAAGGAACCGGGGGGCAGGACGATCCGGCGATAAACGTCTTCTGGCTGGCGCTGGCGCTGATCATCGTCGGCTCGGGCTTTCTCAAGGCCAATATTTCGGTCATGGTCGGCCAGCTTTACCGCCTCACCGATATGCGCCGCGATGCCGCCTATACGATCTTCTATATGGGCATCAATGTGGGCGCCGCACTGGGCACCATCCTCGTCGGCTATCTTGGCCAGACGCTCGGCTGGGCCTATGGCTTCGGCCTCGCCGGCATCGGCATGGTCGCGGGCCTCATCGTCTTCGTTCTCGGCAAAAAGGTGCTGCTAGGCGCGGGCGAAGCGCCGGCTCCGATCAGCAAGAGCAAGGAATTCATCATCTATGGCGCGGGCATTGCCTCGGTGCTGGTGATGTGGGCGCTGGTTCAGTCTGTCGACGTGGTGCAGGTGCTGCTGATCGTCTCGGGAATCGCGCTCCTTGCTTATGTGCTTTGTGAAGCCTTCAAGCTTCCCAAGGAACCGCGCGAGCGCATCTTCGCCATCTTGTTCCTGATCGCGCTCAACCCGCTGTTCTGGGGCCTGTTCGAACAGGCTGGCGGCAGCCTCAACCTTTACACGGATCGCTATGTCGATATCGGCGGTGTGCCGGCATCGGTGTTCCAGTCGATCAACCCCATCTACATAATCCTCTTCGCACCGGTCTTTGCCGCGCTGTGGGGCTGGCTAGGCAAGCGCGGGCTTGAGCCGAGCGCTCCGGCCAAATTCGCGCTGGCACTGTTCCAGGTCGGCGCGGGCTTCCTGATCTTCGTATTCGGTGCAAACACAGTCGGCCCCGAAGTGGCGACACCCGTGCTGTTCGTGTTCCTGATCTACCTGCTGCACACCACCGGCGAGCTGTGCCTCAGCCCCGTCGGACTTTCCGCCATGAACCGCCTGGCGCCAAGCTTCATGGCTTCGCTCATCATGGGTGCCTGGTTCTACATGACCGCGGTGGGCAGTTTCGTTGCCGGCAAGATCGGCGAGGCGACCGGCGGCGAAAGCGGCGAGATGAGCAAGGATGCGACGCTGGTCATCTATACCGAGATCGGCTGGGTCGCGATCGGTGTGGGCGCGGTGGTCCTGCTGCTCAGCCCGATCGTAAAGAAGTGGATGCACCTCGATACGCTGCGAGATGACAATGTGACCGACGACCTAATCGGCGGCAGCGATGTGGGCGAACCGCAGGCAGGCGGCATGCACCCGGAAGTACGGGGGTAGCCCCTAAGCTCGCGCCTCTTCCACACGAGCACTATTGTGCCGCAGCGCGCCGAGCACGGTTTCGACGATATGCGGCGCGGTCAGCCCCGCCTGCTCATATTGCTTTTCGGGCGTGTCGTGATCCTGGAAGATATCGGGCAGGCGCATGGTGCGGATCTTGAGGCCGGAATCGAGCAGGCCTTCATCCGAAGCAAGCGTCAGAACATGCGCGCCGAGGCCGCCGATGCTGCCTTCCTCGATCGTCAGCACCACCTCATGCGTAGTTGCAAGTTTGCGGATCAGTTCTGAATCGAGCGGCTTGGCAAAGCGCATGTCGGCGATGGTCGTCGCCAGTCCCTTGGCCTCCAACTGGTCGGCCGCCTTCTGCGCCTCGGCCAGCCGCGCGCCCAGTGAGAGGATGGCGATTTTGCCGCCCTTGATGTCGCCTCGCACCACACGCCCCTTGCCAATCTCCAGCTTCTCCGGAACCTCGGGCAAATCCACGCCCACACCCGCGCCGCGCGGATAGCGGAAGGCGATGGGGCCGGAATCATGTTCGGCCGCCGTGTAGGTCATGTGCACCAGCTCAGCTTCGTCTGAAGGAGCCATGACCACCATGTTCGGCAAGGTGGTCAGATAGGTGAGATCGAAGCTTCCCGCATGGGTCGCGCCATCGGCACCCACCAGCCCGGCACGGTCAATGGCGAAGCGCACCGGAAGATTCTGGATCGCCACATCGTGCACGATCTGGTCGAAAGCGCGCTGCAGGAAGGTGGAATAGATCGCCGCAAAAGGCCGCATGCCCTGCGCTGCCAGCCCGGCGGCAAAGGTAACCGCATGCTGTTCGGCAATGCCGACATCGAAGGCGCGCAAGGGGTGCGCGCGGGCGAATTTGTCCACCCCTGTGCCCGAAGGCATGGCGGCAGTGATGGCGCAGATACGCGGATCGCTTTCGGCCAGCTTGCTGAGCGTTTCGCCAAAGACGTTCTGATAGGCAGGCGGACCGCCCGTGCTCTTCTTCTGCTCGCCGGTGATGACATCGAATTTGGCGACGCCATGATATTTGTCCGCCGACTCTTCTGCCGGGGCATATCCCTTGCCCTTCTGTGTCACCACATGGATCAGGCACGGGCCTTCGGCAGCATCGCGCACATTTTCCAGAACTGGGATCAGCTGGTCGAGATCGTGCCCGTCTATCGGGCCAACATAGTAGAAACCCAGTTCTTCGAACAATGTGCCGCCCATGGCCATGCCGCGCGCATATTCATCGGTCTTGCGCGCCGCGCGATGCAAGGGGGCGGGAAGCTTGCGGGCAAAGCGCTTGGCCAGTTCGCGCAGGCCCAGGAACCGGCCCGAGGTCACCAGCCGCGCAAGATAGCCCGACAGACCGCCCACCGGCGGGGCGATCGACATGTCATTGTCATTGAGGATGACGATCAGGCGATTGCCCGCCGCCTCGGCGTTGTTCATCGCCTCATAGGCCATGCCCGCGCTCATTGCGCCATCGCCGATCACCGCGATTGCCTTGCCCGGAGCACCGGACAGCTTGTTGGCGATGGCAAAGCCCAGGCCTGCCGAAATCGAGGTAGATGAATGCGCCGCGCCAAAAGGGTCGTATTCGCTCTCGCTCCGCTTGGTGAAGCCCGAGAGGCCGCCGCCCTGACGGATGGTGCGGATCCGGTCACGCCTGCCGGTGATGATCTTGTGCGGATAGGCTTGGTGGCCGACATCCCAGATCAACCGATCATCGGGGGTGTTGAAGACATAGTGGATCGCGACAGTCAGCTCGACAACGCCGAGGCCCGAACCCAGGTGCCCGCCCGTCGTGCCCACGGCGTCGATCATTTCCGCACGCAACTCATCCGAGAGCTGGCGCAATTGAGATGCCTTCAGTGCGCGCAGGTCTTCGGGCATATCGACTGTATCGAGAAGCGGTGTTTCTAGGCGCGATGTCATCTTTCTGCCTTAGACGCGTGAACCAAGCCTGTCGATGAACAGCGATACGGCATTTAGGCCGTACAGTCCGCGCATAGGCCGCGCAATTCCACCACCGGACGAACATTGGCATAGCCATGTCCTTGGCCTGCTTCACGCAGCGCAGTCGTGAGCCTGTCATCGTCGAAATGGCTTGCCTGCCCGCAATCGTCGCAAATGAGGAAGATGCAATCGTGACGACAGCCAGGATGGCTATTCGCAAGATAGGCGTTGGCGCTCTCTATTCTGTTGGCGAGGTTGGTACGAACGAACAAATCGAGAATGCGATAGACGCTGTTCGCAGCAACACGCTTGCCACGCGCCTTGCCGACATCCTCGGCGATGTCATAAGCGCTCGCGGGTCGATCATGCGCTGCCAGCGCGCGGAATACGTCCGCGCGCATGGCTGTCCATTGCTCGCCTGCATTGGTGAGCACCTCTTCCGCCTCCTTGATCAGGCGGTCTCCGCTATGTTCGTGATGGCTATGGCCCGTCATTCCATCGATATAGGGGCGGCCGGGCCCGCGGGCAAATTATCCGGTGCGGTAATCTGTGCGCCACAGGGAGGGGAAGTTCTCGCGTAGCGCCTCCACCTTTGGGGCATCCCATCTACGAATATAGGGATTGTTCGGGTTCTTGAGCGAGAAATCCTGATGATATTCCTCCGCCTCATAGAAACGGCGCGGGTTCTCGATCGCCACCACGATGGGATCATTCCATTCGCCCGAGCGCCCCATCTGCCGGAGATAGGCTTGGGCAACTTCGCGCTGTTCCTGCGACAAAGGTACAATGGCGCTGCGATATTGCGGGCCACGGTCGGGACCCTGGCGATTTAGGAGCGTCGGATCGGCGCCAACAGAAAACAGGATCTGCAGCAGCTGGTCATAACGCACGACGGAAGGGTCATAAACTACGCGTACGGCTTCCGCGTGGTCGGTCACACCCGAAGCGACAAGGCGGTAACTCGCCTGACGCTCGGTTCCACCATGATAGCCCGATACCGCGCTTTGCACCCCGCGCGTATGCGAGAAAATCGCCTCGATCCCCCAGAAGCAGCCACCCGCAAAGATTGCCGTCTGCAATCCGCTCTCATTCGCCTGGCGTGTGGCGACAGGAGCGTTGAACACCTCTTCAGCCGAGGCGGGAAATGCCGTTGCAGTTGCGGTAGCAAGCGCTGCGGCGAGGAATGCGGCTTTGAATTTCACGATATCGACCTTTCTCAGGAACCTCCAAGTTGCGGAAGGATATTCGCGGCGAGCAGCACAGCAGTTACACCGAAGCCGATGAAGAATGAACGGTAAAGTTCAGCAGTGAAGAGACCCATTGCTATGCTTTCGAGCAGCTATTTCGTTGTTGCCTATGTAGGATGCGAACCCTTGAGGCAGGCTGAATGAGGCAAAACTCGCCGCAAAGCTGCGTCGCTTCATCCTTTTCAAAGTGAATGCAGGGCGGTTAGCCGCTCGCCACCCAATCAGTGGCGGAAGTGACGCATCCCGGTGAAGCCCATGGCGAGGCCCGCCTCGTCGGCAGCCTTGATCACTTCCTCGTCGCGCATTGCCCCGCCCGGCTGGATTACCACGCTCGCACCAGCTTCCAGCGCAACCTCGATGCCATCGGCAAAGGGCAGGAAAGCATCGGACGCCATGGCGCTGCCCTTTGTGCGCGCTTCCGTCCAGCCTGCCGTCTCGACAGCTTCGCGCGCACGGACCGCCGCAATTCGCCCCGAATCGCGACGGTTCATCTGGCCTGCGCCAATGCCCGCCGTCGCGCCGTCCCTGGCAAAGACGATGGCGTTGGACTTTACGTGCTTGGCGACTTTCCAGGCGAACAGGCAGTCGGCCAGTTCCTGCTCGCTCGGCTGGCGCTTGCTGACGACCTTGAGGTCATCGCGGCCGATTTCGCCATTGTCGCGCGATTGCAGCAGCATGCCGCCGGCAATCGTCTTCATCTGCAGGCCGGGACGCGCCGCATCGGGCAGTGCATCGACCAGCAACAATCGCAGGTTCTTCTTGACAGCAAAGGCCGCACGCGCTGCGTCATCCGCGCCCGGCGCAATCACCACTTCAGTAAAGATCTCGCAGATCGCTTCTGCCGTCGGGCCATCGAGCGGCGCATTGGTGGCGACGATACCGCCGAAAGCCGACACGGAATCGCAGGCAAGCGCCTCTTTCCACGCTTCGAGCAAAGTGCTCGCCTGCGACACGCCGCAGGGATTGGCGTGCTTGATGATCGCCACCGCCGGGTCGCCACCGGCAAATTCGGCGATGAGTTCGAGCGCGGCATCGGCATCGTTGTAATTGTTGTAGCTTAGTTCCTTGCCCTGGAGCTGCTGTGCCTGCGGAATGCCAGCCGTCGCAGGCCCGCGCGGGGTGTAGACTGCCGCGATCTGGTGCGGGTTCTCGCCGTAACGCAGCGTATCCTTGCGCGCGAAAGCGAACGGCAGTGTCTCTGGGAAGGGCGTCGCCTTGAGCGCTTCTGCGCCAAGCGGATTGGAAAAGGCATCGGCAAAGGCGAACCAGCTGGCAATCGCCGCGTCATAGGCCGCCGTCTTGGCATATGCCTTGCCCGCCATGCGGATGCGGAAGGCGAGGCTGGTGGCACCGTCCTGCGCGTCCAGTTCCGCCAGCAGTTCGGCATAATCCGAAGGGTCGGTGACGATGGTCACGAAGGCATGGTTCTTGGCCGAAGAGCGGACCATGGCCGGGCCGCCGATATCGATATTCTCGATCACTTCCTCGCGGCTCGCCCCACGCGCAACGGTCTGTTCGAAAGGGTAGAGGTTGACCACCAGCAGGTCGATCGCGCCGATGCCGTGCTCGGTCATGGCGGCGACATGCGCATCATTGTCGCGCACGGCCAGCAGCCCGCCGTGCACCATGGGGTGCAAGGTCTTGACGCGGCCATCCATCATTTCGGGAAAACCGGTGATCTCGGAAATGTCCTTTACCTGCAGCCCCGCATCGCGAATGGCCTTGGCAGTACCGCCGGTGGAGACCAGCTCCACGCCCTTGCCCGCCAGCGCAGTGGCCAGTTCGACAATACCCTCCTTGTCGGACACCGAGAGGAGTGCCCGCTTGATCGCAACCTGTGTCATGTCGTGAAATCTATCCCATTCTCTTCAGCAGCCAGCTGAAATTGCCGCCGCCGCGCGATACGAGTCCCTGAATCACCAATTGCTCTACAGGATGCGGACGGCCTTCGCCATCAACCCAGAGGCTTTCTTCGGATTCGAGCCGTTCCGCGCCCGTGATGAATTGCCAATAGCTGCCATCGGGCAGAGACAAAGTGGCGCCACGCCCATTGTCCGACAGTTTGAGCGCTGCTTGCGGCCCCAGATGGAAGCGCAGCGCATAAGGAACCTTGCCGCGCTTTCCCTTCCGGCCGGAAGGAATGAGCAAGTCCTCGCCGCGCAATTCGCTGCCGTCGTCCCGCAAGATCAGGATTCGGCGATGAAGCAGGCCGAAGCGCTGGGCGTAGCCGTCATGGCTTGCTTCGATCCGCGTGGCCTTGCCGTGGTCGAGATCGATCGAGCGGCGATCGACTTCCACTTCGCCCACGCCAGTTCCCAGCTTGCCATTGATCAGCACGGCCGTGGAATTGGCATCGCCGAGCACTAGCGTCGAATGCGCCGCCGTCATGCGCGCCATCTCGCGATAGGTTTCGCGGTAGAGGCTGTCGACGCCGGAATTGACGATCAGCCGCTGCCGGCCGCTGGAGAGTTCGAAGG
>CAJXLD010000038.1 GCA_913055595.1 uncultured Altererythrobacter sp. | reverse complement strand
CAGCTGGTACGGATATACGCTGGGCACGATCGGTGCGGGCCTGATTGTGTGGCTGGCGCTGCTGGGCATCCGCAAGCGGCGCATGACACCGGGCAAATGGTCGCTCAAGGCATGGACGTCGGCGCATGTTTATCTCGGCCTGTCGCTGATCGTGATCGCAACGCTCCACACCGGTTTCCAGTTCGGCTGGAACGTCCATACGCTGGCCTACGTTCTGATGATGGTGGTGATCATCTCGGGCATTTACGGGATCGCCGTCTACGCAAACCTGCCCGCCAAGCTGAGCAACAACCGGCGCGAGATGACGAAGGGGCAGATGCTCGAAGCGCTGGACGCCATCGATCGCCAGCTCGAAAGCGCAGCCCAGCCGCTCGACCGGGCGCAGGCGGACATGGTGATCGCCGCGCTGGAACAGGATGTCTTCGATGTCGGACTGCGCAGCCGCCTGTCCGGCCATTATGGCGATTGCCGCACGACCGAAGCGCTCGACCGGCTGGGCAGTGGCGGCGATGAAGCGACGCAGAAGGTCCTGTCCCTGCTGCGCAAGCGCAAAGCGCAGATCGAGCAGATTCGCCGCCACATGCGCATTCGCGCCATGCTGGAAATCTGGCTTTACGTGCATGTGCCGGTGACGGTCGCCCTGCTGGGCGCGCTCACTGCGCATATCGTTAGCGTGTTTTACTATTGGTGAGGGTGGCCGTGGACTTTCGAATTCGCAGCATAGACTTCACCGCCGCCGGACGTGAGATCGTCCGCGACAAGGAAGTTGCCAGTGATGCCATCGGCGTGGGCCGCGCTGCGCACAATGCCATCCACCTGCCGGACTTGGCGATCGAGCAGGAACATGTGCGCATCACGCCTGTGCCGGGCGGCCAGTTACAGCTGGAATCGGTCGGCTCGCTCGGCTTTACGCTTGATGGCCGCTCGGTGCGATCCGCCACGATCGACCCTTCCAAGGGCGCGGAAATGGGGCTGGCCTCCTATCGCCTCGAATTCACTGTCGAAGACGGCAAGCCCGGCGTCACCATTCGCCAGGTGCTGGTGGACAAGGGCGAAGCGAAAGATCGCAAGCGCGGCTTCTCTCTTACCGAAGCGCTGCCGGGCAAGCGCGTGATCAGCTGGGCGGCAGTGGGCGCGATCCTGCTCGCCTTCCTCATCGTGCCGATCTTCTCACACCTCACCCGCCCCGATGTCGAACCCGACATCGACGCTGAAGGCGCAGTGTTGATGGATGCGAGCTGGAGCACGGGCGATCTCTCGCTGGTGCATCACGGGCTGGAAGACAGTTGCGAGGCCTGCCATGTCGAACCCTTCCAGGCGGTACGCGACGAGACTTGCCTGACCTGCCACGAGGATATTGGCGACCACGCGGCGGATGATCGCATGGCGCTGGGCATGCCCGATTATGGCGCAGGTGACGCGCTTCTGTGGAGCGTTGCCCATGCCTTCGGCAAGCCGGGGCCGGGTGCCTGCACTGATTGCCATACCGAGCACGAAGGCGCGGGTCGGATGGAACCGACTCCGCAGCAGTTTTGTTCCGATTGCCATACCTCGCTCGATGTGCGGCTGACTGACACACAGCTCGGCAATGCCGAGGATTTCGGCACGCTGCACCCAGAGTTCAAACCGGCGGTCCTGCCCGATCGTGCGGCGAGCGAGCCGGTACGCATTTCGCTCGCTGATAGTCCTGAAGACTGGAACGGGCTGAGTTTCCCGCATGACATGCATCTCGATCCTACCGGTGGCGTGACGCAAATGGCGCGGCGGCTGGGCCGCGCGAGCGGTGAAGGCAACATGCTCGAATGCATGAGCTGCCACAGCACCACCGCAGACGGTACGCGCTTCCTGCCCGTCGATATGGGCGAGAATTGCGAGGAGTGTCACAGCCTCGTTTACGATCGCGTCGGGCCGACCTTCCGCACGCTCAGCCATGGCGATGTCGAGCAGGTGCAGGCAGACCTGCGCGCTGCGGACCGCAATCCGCGCAGCCCCGTGGTGACGGGCCGCCTGCGTCCCGGCGATTTCGGCGAGGGCGGCCTCTACTACAACAACTTTACCCCGATCTCCCCGCTCCAGCTGGCCGCTTCGGCGATGGACGAGGACGGGCTGTGCGGCGAATGCCATTATCGCGGCGATCCCGCCTATGGCGCTCTTTCGGTCGCGCCCGTGAACCAGCCAGCGCGCTACATGATGCATGGCTGGTTCGATCATGACGCGCACAAGCAGGAGGACTGCGTGACCTGCCACGCAGCGGACACGTCGCAAAAGGCAGAGGACCTGCTGTTGCCCGATCTCGCCTCCTGCCGCGATTGCCATCTGGGTGAGGATGCGCATGAGGCGGAGGTTCCATCGAGCTGCGCCATGTGCCATTCATACCACCCGCCGGAAGACCTGCTGGCCGCGCCACGCCGTGTGGCGGGATTGGATCGCAGATGATCATTGCGCAGCTCACCGATATCCATATCGGATTCGAACCGGAAGCCCGGCCCGAAGAGCTGAACCGCCAACGTTTCCGCGCCACGCTTGACCGCCTTCTCAAGCAGCCCAACACGCCCGACATGCTGATATGTTCGGGCGACATTACTGATCGCGGCGATGCGGAAAGCTTTGCGCGCACGGCCGAACTGCTCGCCGATCTACCCTTCCCGGTGCACATGATGATGGGCAATCACGATAGCCGCGAAGAGCTTCTAGCCGCCTTTCCAGATACGCTGACGGAGGATGGTTTTGTCCATTCTGCCGTGGAGCAGGACGGCTTGCTGGTGGTGCAGCTCGATACGGTCGAGCCGGGCCGCCACGGCGGTGCCTTTTGCGCGGCGCGGCGCGACTGGCTGCGCGCCACGCTGGAAGCGCATCGCGCCACGCCCACGGTAATCTTCATGCACCACCCGCCGGTCGTCTCCGGCATCGACTGGATGGACCCGCGCGCGGATGAACCATGGATACTAAACCTCGCCGCCGCGCTGGAGGGGATGGAGCAGGTGCAGGCTATCCATTGCGGGCACCTGCACCGTCAGATCGTGACTGACTTCCGTGGTATTCCGCTCTCGGTCACACCGTCAATCGCTCCTCTGGTATCGATGGATTTGCGCGCCATCTCAGCCGACAAGCCTGACAGCCGTCCGCTGATCACCTCCGAACCACCGCGTTATGCGCTGCATCACTGGGATGGCACGCGGCTGGTTAGCCATTACGAGACTGTCAGCGACTGGGAAGTGATCGCCTTCTACGGCCCGCATTTGCAGCCCATGATCCGCGAAATGGAACGCGAGAAGAGGGAGGGGTAGTGCGCCCCTGCCTTCCTCAAGCTGTTATCGAAACCCTACGCACTGCGCGCTTGACCGGCGGAGGTATCCGCTTGAAGCCGGCCGCGTCGAACCAGGCATCGGGCCAGTTCTGGAAGTGAAGGTCGAGCGAGCCGTAATCGGGGTGTCGGCGTATTCCCGTGACAGACAACATCTGTCCCATGTCCGGCCCCGAAGGCGGATAGCTCATCAAGGGAAAGCCATCCCTGTCAAACCAGATGCCGACCAGGCAAACGGCGAGATCATTTACTTGCCACTGCATGCCACAACTCCGTCAGTTGACACAGCGCCAATCCAACATCGTCCTTCCGCAATCACAGCTTCTACCACGGTTCGTTAACCAAGATGTTAATGTTGGTGAGGAGAGGGGGGAATTATCCCCCGCTGATCGTTTTCCCGGAACCGCCAGGTTAGGCGCTGCACCATTGGGAAAGCTGCTATCCCCGGTCCCGATGTCCGATTCTTGGATGGAAAGATGACGCGTCTTCCTCGTCATCCTGAACTCGTTTCAGGATCCATTTTTCAAAAATGCACCACCTTCACGGAAGGAAGGATGGATGCTGAAACAAGTTCAGCATGTCGGTAGAGTGATATGTCCGCAAATGGGTGGAAAGCGGACGCTACTGACCCTTTGAAACATACGCTCTCAACGCGACAATGCTCTTAGCTCAATGGGTGGAACTTTAACCTGTTACCTGAACCCTCCTCCACCAGAAAGTGGCCTACGCCATCTTCCTTTGAACCTGACTGCACGAGGAATGAGCTCGGAGCCTGACCTTCGATATTTGTGACAAATATTCTATCTTTCCCAACCCAGTTCCACTTTTGAGTTTCATGAGTCGGATGCTCATGGAAGAAGCTCTCATCTAGGGGGCCGCCTTTCCCGAAGATGGCATTTTCAACTTTTTCCGAAGCAGTTAACCCACTGCTTGAGCGAAAGTTTATTTTAACGGATGGTAGATTTTGGTCATTTGATTGATTAAAAAACGTTCTAGCGAAATGATCATCGTATAATTGCACAACTAACCTATAAAAGTATGTCTTCTTTGAGAAAAACCCCTTCGTCTCTTCAAAGCTTACGGGGCCGATGTATAGACCGTCTGTTCTGATGGAAACCCTTTCTGATGCCGCAGGCGTGTTGGGTTCTTCCACGATCGGATATCCGCAATTGGGGCAAGACAAAGCTCGATCAGAAACTTCTTTTTTACATTCCGGGCAGTTAACGAGCACCACGATCTCCAACAGTTCGCACATCTCCATTTATCGGTATATACGATAGCCGTTTGAACAATGCGAGTTTGAGCAGGAGCATACAGCCATCCACTGATGTTCCTTACTTTTGCGGTTTGCCGTCCATCCCTGCCCAAACTTCGAACGTCCGCAATTGGGTCGTTAGCAGTCATTCCCGATTTTCAACGCCCTAATGTCTGCAAATGGGTGGAAAGCGGCATTCTATAGAGGGCTAGTTGTTGACCGATCTTCCTTCTTTCAACAGCCCCATGAAACCTTCTCGTTCAGCTGCCAGCCGGTCCCGCTCAGCCACGATGCGCTCATTCTGCTTCAACAGACTGGCGTTCGCCTCCTGCTGCCGAGCCAACTGTGCGCGCAGTTCGCGTGCTCGCAATGCCTGAAGGTCTAGCCCCACTTGCTGCGCCGATTCTCCCAGATTTTCCACTTCGTCAGGCCGAAACTGTAGGCCATCAGGTTTTCTGCCGACCAGCACGAAGCCGATCAGATTGCCCTGGTTGAGCATGGGCAATGCAAGCGCGCCGGGAAGCGGATGCCCCGCGCCTGCCAAATCCATTGGTCCCCGCTCGGTGCGCATCATGGCAAACCCGCGCCCGTCGCTCTCGTAGATCGCATTGGCGCCTACCATTTGTCCGGCATGGCGCGCATATCCGCCATTGTCGCCACGCAGGTAGAGAGCGGCCTCATCCACATTCGCATAGCGGCGGACTTCGCCGACGAAATCGCGGCAAAGCGCATCCACTTGCTCAAAATGCCCAGCACTTTCAACAAATCGCCTGAGCGCCGATTCTGCCCTGTGCCAACTGCCGAAGAACAGGAGCTCGATATGATGCTCAAACCAGTGATGCAGGCGGTGGAACATCAGAAACAGGATCACGGCCAAACCCGCGCTGATGAACGGCCCCGCCGTGGGCCATGCGACCGGAATCATGGACTTTGCGATATATTCCACCAGCCCGAACACACAAAGAAGGGTGAAGGCAGCCATACCGTAAACCAGCGTGCGGTTGACCGCAAAGCCGAGGTCGAACAGGCGCTGCTTCAGCAGGCCATAGGTCAGCAGCACTAGCGCCAACAGATACATGCTGTTGAAGACCACCATCTCCGCCACAAACCCCGATAAGTTTGAATTGCTGAGCGAGTATGCAACCATCAGGGCGACGAACGCGCCCAGAATGATCTTGATGCGGTTGCGCGTTGCAGGATTAGAGCGGTGGTAATTTGCAGCGATGATCGCATAGCCAATTATCTGGTCCACAATGACAAATGCGGCGCTCAAGAGATTCGGATTGCCAACTGGTGACACCAGCCCTGCTTCCGTCATCGCCTGCCTAATGGCGGCGATAAATAGGAGCCCTATCGCCGCGCCAACCCAATAGACCTGCCGTCTGCTTGATGGACCACCGGTGAGTTCGAAGCAAAAGATTGGCCACAGACCGGCCATCGCCATATTCGCAAGCAAGAAACATGGGATTAGTATTTCCGGCACCAACCATGAACTCGGCAGCACCAACGCTGGTGTAAACCCCGGCATCAACACGAACATGGCAGCCATTTGCAGGGCCATGCGGTTCTTCCAGCCCCGCAGAACCAGCAACAAGGCAAATGCAAGCGACAGGAGGACAGCTATCTGGTTAACAATCAGGCTTGTCTTAATAGGCCCATCGGGCAGCGGTTCCGGCGCCCGGGCAACTATTTCGGTTTGAAAGCTTTCTTCCTCTCGGATGACATAGGCGTCGACCGCTTGTCCGGGCGACAAAAGCCGTACGTCTCTAGCTGGCTGATCGAAACGCACTGCATCTCCAGCGCGCAATCCCGCTTCCTCGGCAGCACCACCTGGCTGGACTGTTGCAACCTGCCACCACAATCGGCCTTCGCCCGTTGGATAACCCAACTCCATTCCCAGAATGGTCGATGACATGATGACTTTATTGCGGGCATCGGAGGAAACTACCAATTGCAGCGAACTGCTCAACTGTGCGACAAAGAACAGTGCGATGAATATCCACCAGGGCCATTTCAGCCAGCGCAATTTAGCCCAGAACTCATCCATGCTGATCTTCCCCCCAATGCGGCAATAATTCATGCAAGGATGGCAAGCCTAACAGCGCCAATTACTGTGGCAATCATTTGCTTGAATCGATGTCCGCAATTGGGTCGTTAGCGGACATTGCCGACTTTGATCGGCTGAATGTCCGAAAGTGGGTGGTTAGCAGACAGTCCGCTTTCAGGCGAAGTAAGGGCCATTGGGTCAATCACAAAGCCATCCTGATCCCAGCTCATTAGGTAAACCTAATTCTATAATGAACGGCCACACAGCAGGCGCGCCCGGCGAGCAATGGAGATCGGAGCCCCAATTTTCGGTTCCACCCTGTTCAGAAAAACCGAATCCAAGATGAACAAACGGTTCAGTGACGCCTCAAGCCTCTCGTCGTACCCCCATGCCATTGATTCGCAATTTCGATCCAATTTCGGCAGAAACTATCGACGGCGCGACTCAGAAAGAAAGGAAATTACAAAACTGGTTGATGGAGGTGAAAATGAGGGTGTTAGGCGCAACGATCAAGAGCGGGGGTGCCAGTGGGTTTTCAAGAAAGCATAAGGCGCGGCTCACCCTCGGGAAAGGCATTGTCGCCTCAGCATGTGTGGCCTGGGCGATGAGCGGGTCTCTGGCCCTTGCTCAGGCGAATGCAACTAATCCTAGCACTGGCCTCTTGGATGAGGTCGATCCCGAAGTCGCGATCAAATCTGGGACTATATGGGACAAGCGTATAATCAATGTTTGTTGGGAAAACCCATCATCCCGCAATGCCACAGAGCGGCAATGGACTCGATCGGCGGTCGAAGATTCTTGGCAGGCTGTGACTGAGTTAAAGTTTGTCGGATGGCAAGAGTGCCCTTCTTACCTCGCATCTGGGAGTTTCACTTCTTCAAGGTATTTGACCGATATCCGGATCAAGATCGAAGACATCGGTCCGCACGTGGATGTGCTGGGGAAGAGGCTGGACGGCCTCCCGAACGGAATGTCCTTGAACTTCACATTCAGCAATTGGAGTGTCGGGTGCTCCGCAGCAAGTATGCGTGAGTTTTGTATTCGCAACATTGCCGTTCATGAATTCGGGCACGCGATCGGGATTGCGCACGAACACAATCGGGGTGACTCTTCATCCTGGTGCACAAATGAACCCCAAGGAACAGACCCGGATGTATATGTAACTCCATGGGACCCTCGCTCAGTGATGAATTACTGCAATGAAAATTGGGGTGGCAACGGGCAGCTTAGTGCGCTCGATATCGAAGGCGCACAACTCTTCTACGGCGTGCCGCAAGATTGGTCGCGAGGGGTGCTCGGGCAACTGCTTCTGGTCAATGGGAACAGCCGTCGCAACCTCTGGCAAACTGTTCGCGTGCAGCGGAGAGGGCGCGATCAGAGTTGGGCGTTCGGCGACGTGAATGGCGATGGTCAAACTGACCTTATCTCCATGTACAATGCGACGATTGCTGGCCAACAGCAACGCGAGGCTGACGTGTACTTAAGCAATGGGCAGAGTTTCGCTAGGGAGCCTACACCATTCTTGTCTCAAGGCGCCGTTGGAGGTGCTCCGTGGTTGGTTGGCGATTTCGATGGTGATGGGAGAGATGATCTGCTCAGCTCATCTGAGGGTAGTTGGAGCATATCGCAGTATGCGACCGGCGACTGGGCGCGGGTCAATTCGTCTAACGTTCGTACAAATAGTCTGGTGGTCGGCGACTTCAGCGGCGATGGGAAAGCAGATGTATTCAGGGTAAGGGGTGCAGAGTGGCAAGTATCCTATGGCGCTACCAGCGGCTGGACCAGGCTTGGTTCCTCTGGGATTGATCCAAGCCAGTTTCGGTTCGGAGACATTAACGGAGATGGAAAATCCGACATAATTCGAATCAGCGGCAGCAAATGGTATGTATCTTATGGAGGAACGGAGCGTTGGGCTGAACTTGGATCATCTGGATACCCATTATCATCTTTATACCTTGCTGACCTTAACGGTGATGGGCGGGATGATGTGGCCCACGTGAGCAATGGCCGGGTCCAAGTTTCTTATGGAGGGACATCGCGATGGTCACTCCTGTTAGAAGGCATTCCTCTGGGCGAAGTGGTTTTTGAAGACTTTAACGGAGACGGAACTGATGATCTGTTCGTCTTTGCGCGGAACTAGTCAGGGTCACTTCTGTGACACCAAGAAATTGGGAGAGAAACTATGAAGAAGATCCATCCAGCCATCAGCATGGCCATTTTGGCATCAGTTTCTACGGTTGCAGTAACCGAGGAGGCCACAGCGACCGACTATGCTTGCAACAGCTACTTGCTGAGAGGCGGAAGCAACCAATTCCAATCTTGGGGAGAATATTATCCCTTTGGAATGCTGATAGGGAAATGGGCCCCAAGCCGGGCTTATGGGGCACTCTCGGTAGATTACCAAGAAGATCGGGAGGCGGTCACCTTTGATCTCATGTTTGGCGCTAAGGGTACCGCTCGCTTGCGGGGCTACCTTGATGTGTCACCCGGCAGCCAGTCTCCCAATATTCGCGCGCAATTAGGCCCTAGAAATCTTGGGGCAGGAGACTTTGATGGCGATGGTATGGACGACGTGTTTATCTCTTACGCAGGCATTTGGTATGCCTATTCATTCACCGAAAGGGCGTTGCGAAGACTAAATAGCTCAAACGTCGATGCGCGGAGCCTTCGCTTTGCCGACTTCAATGGTGATGGCAAGACGGATGTCTTTAGGGTCAGGGGCTCAGAATGGCAGGTTTCATATGGAGGGACCAGCAGTTGGACCAGGTTAGGCTCATCCGGCGTTCCCGCCAACCAGCTGCGCCTTGGCGACCTGAATGGCGATGGCAAAACCGACATATTTCGGGCCGGAAGCGGCAAATGGTTTGTTTCCTATGGGGGAACCGAGCGTTGGACTGAGCTGGGCTCCTCAGGATATCCGATCTCTTCGTTGCATTTGGGCGACTTGAACGGAGATGGGACCGACGACGTCATTCACATCAGCGGTAGCCGGGTCCAGGTTTCCTATGGCGGCCGTTCCCGCTGGACGACTGTAGCGACAAATGGCCCCACGCCTACACCTAATAACGAACGCATTGGCCTGGAACGAGTACCGTCAGCTTCGATCCAATATGCTATCGCAGACTTCGATGGAGATGGATCTGATGACATTCTCGCAAGCAATGGGGTTTGTGGCTAAGCTTTGTGCTCATGAGCGAGGAAGGTAAACCAGAATGCTCAAATCAACAAAATGCCTCGGCGTATTGTTGAAGCTGTTGTGCAGTTTGTGGTTCTCTACCCCCGCTTTAGCTGAAGAACCGTTTCTCGCTACCGACCTCACCTTCATGGAAAGTGACGATTACAAGGAGTTGTCGTTTGAAATAGATCCTTGGTTGGCTTGGTATCCCAAAATCGCCCCTGCAATCAGGCGAGAAAGCCTTGAGTTTGTCACATCTCAAGAGTGCCCTCGCTCCACTCCAATCAGATGCATCGTCAACACAGAATGGACAATGCATTTTGGGGACGACCGCGTTCTAAGCGTTACATATACGAGAACCGCATTTCTCGCCGGCATGCTTCACCCAGTCAGCTACGCATTCGATAGAACTTATGACCTTCGAACAGGGCAAGAAATTAGATTTGGCGATCTATTTACTTCCTGGCCTGACGCTCGTGAAATTTTACAGGCGCAGTGGTGCGAAGTTATGTCAAAGCGCTCAATGTGCCCTCCTATTGAGAACCAGGCTTTGGCCCTTTTCGGCGATAGCTTTGGGGCGCGTCGCATATTCGTGCAAACGAGTGACTATGCATTCGGCAGCTACGTTGAAGGTTCAGACAGCGCACTCCTCGCCGTGACCGCGGAGCTCGAAGGACTGATCAAAAGTGAATACCGTTCGTCTTTTGGGCTTTCAGAGCGATAGCGCAAACGCCCCCGATATCGATAGATGAGCGCAATGACCTGCGGCTGTGAGCCGTGGTGCAAGGCAAACGATAGACTTAATGCAGCAATTTCATGATGCAATTTCGTGTTTACAGACTAATGGGCGCGCGAAATTCAAGAACAAACAAACGAACCACGTGCCCGGATTGCAGAACGGTGGCTCTCATAATACTCGCGCATGGTTGAAGCTCCAGTCGCTTCTGTCACATCATTTGGTACATCTCCAGGCTCTCTCAGAAGAGCGCCGATTTCCCAATTCGCATCTTCATATGTATCGCAATCGTCCGTCGTGTAGGCTGTCCTCACAAGGCCTTCCAAATCTCGAAACGCAGCATACCGATCTAGTTCATTTTCTCTTGGCTGCTCTGCTTCGGGCATCCAGTCACTTTCGACTTCATCGGACTGCGGAGTTCTACCATCGAGCTCATCCACAATCGCTCGAAGAATGGTTTCTAAGGGCCGAAACGGGGCGTCTCTATCTGACCTGCCTCGCTCAGATTCTTGGGCCATGGCGGAGCCGCAAACAACAGTGCTCTGATCGTCCAATTCAGCTTCTCGGCTCTCGAAATAGCGGCTGAGATTGACGGTCCCCCTGGACATTATAACGTTGGGGGGGACGCGCCCTGACTGCGATGAGACCCTGCGCGCCTGTTCGACCAATCGCTGAAACTGCCCACAATTCTCCGCAGAAAGCGCGAGAGCGACTAAGCGTTCAAGTTCCTGGAAATTGGCATACTCATTGGTTGATCCACCACAAACTGTGGCTTGGCGTTCATCTAGGTCACCTCGACGAGAATCCAGATAGTCCGCCAGAGTGTCGGCACCAGTCGAGTTTCTGACTTCTGGCGGCACACTCCCGTTTAGAGCTGCATAGCGCTCGGCTTCTGACACCGCATTTTCATGTGTGGTGCAGCTTCCAGCGCGCAAGGCAATGTTGATGAATTGGTCCAATAGTTGAAAGTTGCGATAGGTAAATCGACCTGGAGACACAGGTGGGCTGAGTGGTGGGGGGTCTTGTTCATCTTCCCAACCTTCATCCCAATCATCTCCGTCCGGAGATTGAGGCCCTTCGTCCATTTGACCAACTCCGACGTAGACCGCAGCTGCAAAACCAAGTCGGTCGTCGAAGCTATTGGTACGGAGATCCAGCGCTAGTGGGCCTCTCAGAGTTCGATTTCTACGAAATCCAAAGTCTCGCTCACGAGTTTCGACTATCTTTACTTCCCAGCCCTCTGGAATGCACAAGGACGACGCTCTGTCCTGAAAGGTCTCCTCGTCCGATACGTACAAAGGCTGAGTATCATCTAGATCAAATGTCTCCGGAATCGGCAAGGCGATCCCAGAAAAGTCCCTGTTTTCGAAGAGCGTTGGCACGTAAACATCATCACACGGGGCGGCCATAGCCTTGACAGAACCAAACAGAGATAACGCTAAAGCCAAGAATGATGCCCTGACCAAAACGAGGCGTGGTTCGCCGGTAAAGAAGTTGTACTTGACGGCCATGGAGATATCCAATTTTTATCGAATAGAGAGTCAGCTTATGGGATTAGGAATGGCTTCTAGCGACGGCTGCGGGTCAGAATTGAAGATTCAACAATATCTTCTACATTCAGCAACTCGATATTGATCTGCATTGAAAAGACCGGACTCGGTATTGTTCTCATTGCGCGGCGATTGGTAGTCGTTACAACCAGAATCCTATTGCGGTCGACCTGCTCCATTGCAGGAGCGGTATGTGTCCGAACTGAAAACAATGAGCGCTGCCAAGTTCCCCTATCGTAAAGCCAAAAATTGGCTGTGCCGCGCAGTGTCGAAGCAAATAACCGTCCAGACCAAAGTTCTGATGGGCGATTTATTTCGAGGTAGCCCATCATTCCTCCTGATGACACGCCGCGCAGTTCGGGCAGGGGTTGTTGATTCCATCCGTTCGCATTGACTCTCGTCCAGCGAGGCCGATCGTCTGTGCTTGAGAAGACAAAGAATGAGGAACCCATGCTTGGAGCCTGGTAAGTCAAAGGCCTCCCATTTCCACGCCCAAGTCCGGGCACCGACCGGCTTTCGGACCACCGTCCTCCGGCTTTATAGGTAAGAAAAACTCCGCCGCTTGATCTAAATATGACGCCTAGGTTGCCTCGCCACCCTGCTAGAGCTGGCGTGTCGTTGCTACGGGAAGGTAATCTCTCCGCACGAGTCCATGAGCTTCCTCGAAGCTCCTTGATCATGATATTTCTGCCTCGGTCGTGCGCTATGAACCCCATGTAGAGCGTGCCATTGACCTCTTGCAGTGTTACGCCAGCCCGCGTCGTACTCGATAGCTGAATACGGGGCCCGACATTAATGCGGTTTCCTCTAACAGTTATCTCGGAGACATTGATTCGGTCTCGACCATCTGCAGACTTCCAGGCGAGGTAATATCTGCCGTTGTGTCTCTCTATCACTGGATCTTCAGTGGTACGAAAGCCCGTAGATATGCTTGTCTGCCCAGCAGCAGAAGTAGAGAAAGCCAATCCGAAAATCGCGCACAACGACAGGATGAAGTGAAGGACCAATGCCCGCCCTGCAGCGCAATGCCTTGTCATTGTATCGCCCCCGAAATCGCGCGCATCTGCGGCCGAAAGGCGCTAACTTGGCTTCGCGTGTAGAGCCGACATTGAAGATTGCCAGCAGTTCTGTATTCACTCTCCTCGCGTCCAAGGCTCCAGATCTCGCATCCCGAATGATTAGAGCATTGCAGGCGGCATTCTCGGGCAGTTCGCCCTCTAAGCACATCTAATGTTCGATTGGCGACCGGCTGGATTTCATAATGGTATTCTGGAGTAGTTGGCAGGTTGCGGCGGCTAGCATTCAACGAGGCACGGCTCTCAGACAT